>JAWLEH010000117.1:7236-10474 GCA_041686215.1 Balneolaceae bacterium
ACCGAAAACTGCTTAAATAATTTAGGCTTTCCCTCCGTACTCACCCTATATTCCTCTCTAAATAATAGAGAGGGATTAAATGTCTAAATTATTTATGCTGATTTGTTTATTGATTTACTTTTTGGACAGACCCAGTGGCGTAAGGTCTAAATTATTTAAGCTTGTTATAAATTTCCGTTCTTTGTACGACTTTTTGAAGTGGACACATAAATTGACTTTTCAGACTAATTTAAGAGAACAGCATAAAACTGGTGAACCATCTGCATGATGATAATAACCGTGACGGTTAGGCACGGGGAAGAAGTGATCCATCCTTAGGAAGCCCTGAACCAGCCGGGGGGGTATGGATGAACAGGTGGCTTGGATGGTATGCCGTTACTTTGCTGGCTGCAGGATCGATGAAGCAGCGGGTATTCCCGGAGTTTCTGCAGTAAGAATAAAAAAAAGACTGGACCGGCATCCGTGCGTCGCCATATCGTAAACGCAACAGCACTTCGCAGAGCAGGAATATAAAAATCGGGATCACGGGCATGATCTTATATCGAATTTTGTATTTTATATGATCGAAAGATTATATCATCACTCTGAAATTTACATTGCCTGAGACGCTCTGATGAACGAAAATTTAAGCCTGACGCTCCCATTCTCGGATCCCGTGATGATCTTTGCACTTGTGATGCTCATCATTTTGCTGGCTCCGCTTATTTTTAAAAAGTTACGCATTCCCGGAATAGTGGGGCTCATTCTGTCCGGTACGCTGGTAGGGCCCAGCGTGCTTGGCCTGCTGGAACGCGATTCTACAATTGAGCTTCTCGGAACGGTAGGACTGCTTTACCTGATGTTCATGGCCGGTCTTTCTATTGACCTGAACCGGTTTGAAAAGCTCAGAAACCGCAGTATTGGTTTTGGATTTATCTCATACCTGTTCCCGGCAGCCGGTGCATACCTTCTTGGGATCTATTTCCTGGAATATTCACCGGAAACATCTCTGCTGCTGGGTGCTATCGTTGGCTCTCACACCTTGCTGGCCTATCCCATTGTTGAACGCCTTGGCATTACCAAAAACACAGCCGTTACCATGTCGATGGGAGGGACGCTGGTTACCGATACACTCTCCCTGGGTATTCTTGCCGTGGTTGCCGGAACCGCGGGAGATGCCGATGGTCCCGGGTACTGGGTAGGATTTGCAACATCTGTATCCGTATTTGTCATTGCTGCAGTTTTAATTCTTCCAAGACTGGGCCGTTGGTTTTTCAGAAACGTAAAGTATCAAAATAATACAGACTACGTCTTTATGGTGGCTGTATTATTCACAACGGCGTTCCTGGCTGAGCTTTCAGGCCTGGCATCTATCATTGGTGCATTCCTTGCCGGTATTTTGTTGAATCGTCTTGTGCCGGAAAGCGGGACATTAATGAGCCGTATTCAGTTTGTCGGGAACGCACTGTTTATTCCTTTTTTCCTGATTTCAGTGGGTATGCTGGTGGATGTGGAGGTGTTGGCAAGCTACGATGTCTGGGAAAAGGCAATTGCATTTATGATTCTTGTGTTTGTGGGTAAAGCTATTGCATCCGGCATCATCGCCGCCGTATTTAAATATTCGCGGGAGGAAAGTTTTGTAATCTACGGGCTAACAACGCCTCAATCCGCTGCAACGCTGGCAGTAACTCTGTTGGGGTACGATCTTGGTTTCTTTGATCAAACCGCTGTAAATGCTGTGGTGATTCTGATCCTGTTTTCATGTTTGCTGGGTCCGTGGCTTGTGGAAAAATATGGCCGGCAGGTTGCCTCCACCGAAGAGAAAAAACCCTATAATCCTGCCGATGCACCGCAACGAATCCTGGTTCCCCTTGCCAATCCTGAAACATCGGACGAGCTGATGGACATTGCGTTTATGGTGTGGGATGATAAAGCGGATCAGCCGATCTATCCTCTTACGGTAGCACGCGATGATGGAAATGTTGAGGCAAATGTAGCCCGCGGGGAGAAAATGCTCAGCCACGCAGTGATGCATGCAGCTGCAGCTGAAATTCCGGTAAATCCTATCACGCGGATTGATCTGAATATCTCGAAAGGAATTTCCAGGGCAGTTGAAGAGAAACGGATATCAAACATTCTTGTGGGGTGGAACGGGGAAGCATCCACTAAACAACGTATCTTCGGAAGCGTGCTCGACCAGCTGCTGGCTCAGGTTGATGAAATGGTGATGGTATGTAAAATTGAAAAGCCGGTAAACACGTTTGAACGGCTTATTGTTGCACTGCCGCCGCTTGCATCACTCGAAATAGGATTCAGCGGAACCATCCACTCCCTGAAACTGATGGCCAGTCACATGGGTGTTGATTTAGTGGTCGTTTCCACAGATGAACGGGATCCGTATATCCGGGAAGGGGTGAACCGGGTGAAACCAGACCTGACCGTGGAGTTCCAGACAATCAACCGGTGGAGTGACCTGCCTGCCTGGATGGATGAAAATATTAGCGAGAATGATCTTTTTACTCTGGTAAGCTCCCGGGAGGGATCCATTTCATGGCGCCCTGCACTCGATCGTTTACCTCGTGTTGTTGCACAGCGTTTCCCGGATCTGAGTTTTATTACGATCTACTCCTCCGAGATTGAAGCGGAGGCTGATCAGGGGCTCAGTTACACTCAAAATCTTGAACTCCTGAAACAGAGCCGGGTGCGGGTGGGTATGACTTCAAATAATATTGAAGACGCTCTTAAAGAGATCATTGGAGGAGACGAATTGATAGAGCATGTAGCAACGGAACGTATCACGCGCCGGCTGATGGAAAATTCGGCTGATTACAATCCCGAAATGATGCCGGGGGTATTATTTTACGAAGCACACACATCAAAAGTGAAGAATCAGGCGCTTTTTATCGGTACAAATTCAAAAGGAATTAACGTTAAAGGAACCGCAAATCATGCTCATGTAATCCTTGTTTTTCTCAGCCCTAAAGAGATGAATGCACAGGATCACCTGCGAACGCTCACGAAAATTACAAGAATGATACGGCCGGGTGAAGATCTTGAAAAACTGAAACTGGCAAAAAACAGGCAGGATGTTTTAAATGTTTTGATGAAACGAACGTAAGGGCCCTGCAGCATTGGTTTGAAAGAACATCTGCTGGGCAGATTTTTTGATAATTCAATAGTGGTACCGATTATGCTAATCGTGAATGTTACCCGTTTCGGTTTAAAGAATTTCTTAAATACGGCATTTCCCGCACACTCC
>JAWLEH010000001.1:0-38557 GCA_041686215.1 Balneolaceae bacterium
AGCAGGCGGTTAGAGTCATCAAACCAATAAAAAGGAGCAAAAGCGGAGCGGAGAGCCGTCTATACATTCAGGGGAATTCGGTTATACTTGAAAACAGTTGTTATAAAATTAATGAAATTTGCGTTCATTCCATCATATGTCGATAAATGATATCATACACATCTGTTGCCTTCACCGTTTCTTCACCGATCAATGAAGCCTGCTGTGATGCCACAAGCGGTCCCTTTTGTGGAGTTGGAGCAAGACGTCCGTGAGATCCTTTTACCCCGGATGCCTCAATGGGTATCAGGTCCATTTTATACCGAAAACCTAATTTTTTCTGAAGCAGCCTCAGGCCGGCTTTCACCATCGGCAGTTTGATCCGCGGATCAATCAGCAGTTCGGCGGGATCGTACCCCGGCTTGGTGTGTATATCCACAGTAGGTGCAAAATCCGGGGCTTTGTCATTATCCAGCCAGTAATAGTACGTAAACCATGCATCTGGTTCTGCAATGGCCACAAGTTCGCCAGCCCGCGGATGGTGCAGCCCATACTCTTTTTTCCCGGTTTCGTCTAAAATCTTATCCACACCCGGCACATCTTCAATCAACTGTTTTACAGGGGCAATATCTTCATGCTCCTCGATATAGATATGAGCTACCTGGTGATCAGCCACGGCAAACGCACGACTGGTTCCCGGTATCAGCACATCACCCCCTTTCTCTTCACGTACGGTAATATAACCGGCTTTTCGAAGTGCACGGTTTAGATGAACCGGCCGGTTTGCTGCCTCAATGCCATATTCAGAAACTACGATCACACGTACACCCTTCTCTTCATAAAAATCAATCAGCTCACCGCAAACCTGATCGATCTCCCTCAGATCTTTCTCCACATCCGGGTGACCAGGACCCACGCGCTGAAGATTATAATCCATATGCGGCAGGTAGACCAGCGAGAGTGTGGGTTCCAGGTTCTCTTCCACATATTTCGCCGAATCCGCAATCCACTGGCTGGAACCGATATGCGTGTTGGGGCCCCAAAAATTAAACAGCGGAAACTGTCCCAGCTTATCCTGGAGCGTATCTCTCAATTCGCCCGGCTTTGTGTAAATGTCCGGTATTTTTACGCCATCAGATCGATAAATCGGCCGCGGTGTGATAAGGTAATCTACACTGGAGTTCATGTTATACCACCAGAAAAGGTTCGCACAGGTAAAATCAGGATTCTCCTCCTTGAGATGCTCCCAGATTTTACGAGACTGTACCAGTTTGTTTGACTGCCTCCAGAACTTGATTTCATCCATCTCCCGGAAGTACCAGCCGTTTCCCACAACTCCATGCTTTTCAGGTTTATCACCTGTCAGATAGGTAGCCTGTACCGAACAGGTTACGGCGGGCAGCATCGACTCAACAGGTGCCACCTTTCCTTTCTTAAACCAATTGCTGAGGTTCGGTGTATGGTCTCCAACCAGTTCAGGTGTCAGCCCAACAATATTCAGTACAGCAGTGCGGTTCATAAACGTTGAATAATTACAATTCTTTCTGTTTCAATTCATCAATCCTGTCAATTGTCCACCGGTATTCCCGTTCGATGGAGTCGGCAAGATCCGCTTTTAAGCCTTCTGGTAATACATCCCAGGTGTAGGTCTCAATTTCGTAATGGTTGCACCCTGTTTTATCAAGCAGAAGCGGCAGTGCCTCGCGGATATGATCTTGTGTTGATTTCAGTCCGCCATACGTATCAACAAAAACGGGCACATGAAAGTGGATGCGCCACTCTTTTGCGGCTGCAGAATCCATTCGCTCAAGTGCATCCGGCAGATCCCGGTATTGATAAAACGATCCGTCTTTACGTAACTCAATGACCTGATGCAGGTACACCGGCTCATCAAAATTCTTCAGTTTTTGTTTGATCTCTTCCGCTGAGGATTCTGTGTTAGTCCACTCAACCTTTAGTGCTGAACTCACCTGCGTTTTCCCGATCTTAACCCCGGCATCCTTAATGGACTGAATAGCTACAGACGGATCTTCATATTCAAGAGCAAAATGACACGTATCGTAGCACAACCGGATATGATCGCACAGCAGGTCTGCCGCAACATCCGCACTGTAACTATACCTGTCTGATAAATATCGGCCACCAACAGGGAACAGGCTATCGGTGAAAAACCGAACCGTTTCATTCACATTTTCCAGAATACAGTCGGGTTCGGGTTCGATATCCAGGTGAATGGTTTTGCCCGTCTCCTCTTTTACTTTCCGCATTCGCCTGGCCGCTTCTGCAACATTTGGCAGAGCATTTTTGATAACTTCCTGCCGTGATTCATCATCATCAAACCAGTATTTGTAGGAAACGGGCGAAGTTGAAATTCCTCCATCCGTTCCGGCAGGTAGCAGGTCAGACAATATTGAAATCAGGTTCAGTGTGTAGTTCAGCCTGTCTGTTGTGGTCCAGTCCGGCTTATAGACATTATCTTTTACCTTCTCGCCATGAAAACTCCCGTACGGAAATCCATTCATTGTAAACAGGTATAGATTCTCCTCAGACAGCCACCGCTTGAAAGCCTCCAGCTGTTCCGGCTTCTTTAGCTCTTCCGCTGCTTTGGCAGAAAGCCGCAGTCCGGTTCCAAACGGGCGGTCGGGTGACAGGCGTTTTTTCAATTCGGGCAGATAGGTTTTTATTTGATTGAAATGGTCGTTCCAGGATTCTCCCGGGTGGATATTGGAGCAGTACGTCAGATGAGCCGTGTGATGTTGTTTAAGTTCCATGCAGCAAGAATCAATAACTGTTTATTTGTTTACAAAATCGTAATCTGTGTACCATTCATTTGTATACGGGCATTTTGGCAAAAACCATTCGAATAATACAAAACAAGAGGGTGTATTTATTCCGGATTTACTACCTCTTTTTCAATATTCCTCAATTGTTTAATCGCTTCCCGATACAGTTTTAAATTTACCTCGTGTACCTCAATACCTTTCCCGATCCTGTCCAGAAGCATAATGGTTAATTCACCGCCAAGGTGTTCACGAAATTCCTGGAGACCGTGCAATATCGACTCCTTTTTTTCGGGTTGATCTAATGCCGATTCAAGCTCAGGTTCATACAGCGTAAATCCGCAATCCTGAAACAGCTGAATCACCCGGTCTCTGTCTTCCACAGTAATATATCCAAGCAAATTGGAGTAGATCACATCCAGTGTTATACCGATAGCCACCGCCTCGCCGTGCAATACCCTGTAATCGGTAAGTTGTTCCAATTTATGAGCCACCCAGTGTCCAAAATCCAACGGGCGGGATGAACCTCGCTCAAACGGATCTCCTGATGTTGAAATATGCTCCAGGTGAAGTTCTGCACAGCGATATACCAGAGATTTCATAGCCTCCATATCCCGCATATTCAGAGCCGCGGCGTTCTTACAAAGCTCTTCGAAGAAATCTTTGTCTTTGATGAGGGCAACTTTCACTGCCTCCGATATTCCCGATCGCCACTGGCGGTCGTTCAGTGTGGTCAAAAAAGTGGCATCATTCAAAACAGCATGAGGTGGAGCAAACGTGCCCAGGAAGTTCTTTTTCCCGTACGCATTAACACCGTTTTTCACCCCAACTGCCGCATCATTTTGTGCAAGAACCGTTGAAGGAACGCGAATCAGTCGAATCCCCCTGTGAGCGATGGCTGCCGCATAACCTGCTGTATCCGTTACTGCCCCGCCCCCAATAACAGTTACATAAGAATGCCGGTCCAGATCAGCAGCTTCAATTGCATCCAGGATTTTTTGAACATATTCGGGTCTGTTTTTGGCTTGTTCACCACCGGGAATTACAACGGGTGTTTCAACAATTTCAAATGATCCGGCAGCTGAGCTGTAGGAACGAATCTGCTCCATCAGCCCCGGATGGTGGTCAGCCATTCCTCCGTCGAACACAAAAAGAACTTTAGGCGTAATGCTGTCAGACGTTGGAGATACGGTTTGTTTAAAAACCGGGTTTTCGGGCATAAATAACCTTTCAGTAAACTCTACATAATATTTGAAAGGGACTGTAAACTCCTGCCTGATTTTGCTCATGAACTACTTTTTGTAACTAATTTCGGTTTTATGACAAGATGTTTTTGATTCAAATCTTCACCAACTCTGAAACTGTATTCGTGTAACATATCAAGTATCTCAGTGCTTGTATGTATAAAAGATAACATTCTGAATTTCAAAACATCCGCCCGCATGATTAATTCCTGTTAAATTCTACGTTGCTGCAGTAACGACCTCAGCAGGTTCACGTTCGGGTATCTCGTTTTGTTTCTTTCGTTCCGATAGTCGGTCTTCAATAATCAACGCAATGGGCCCGATAATAAACAGTGCGTAAAAGGGTGCATACACAGCTTCATTTAATCGTAAAATCATTTCAAGCAGTGCAATAGAAAATGCCACCAGGTTTTGTCCAGTTCTGTTCCGTACCGTTGTTTTTGGATCGGTCATCATAAAGAGAGCGAAAAGCTGGTACATCGGTCCAGTTAAAGGCGCAACCTCAGCCAGGAAAGCATCGCCGGTAACCAGACTTCTCACCCAGGCAAAAACAATAAACGATGTGATATAGGTAAGGGTAATGTTCAGGCGTTTTATCTTCCAAAGCGAAAAAAGGCCCACTATCCAGATCACAAACATCGCCCACATGTTATTACCCCACTGAATACTCAAAATGGCCGCACTGTCTGAGGCAATTAAAATAAGGATGACTACACCGAAGTTGGTTGGATTCCAGATGTGTTTTCCCTTATACCGGAACAGGTATTTTGATGCGATAGAAATGGCCGCACAGAGTGCAAAAGGCCAAAAAAGAGGCGAACGAACCAATATGCCGGCACTGATACCCGATACATAGGCACTGCTGAGATTCCTGAATTTGCCAACAACCAGGCGATGCAAAAACATTTCGGTAATCACCGCAAACAGGATTGCTGTCAATAGCTTTTGATAGCTGTCGAGAATTCCGAAGGAAATGTGCGCTGCAATCAGTATTCCCGTAATTAAAAGCGGTGCAAAATATTGTTTTGGAATTGTAATACTCCTGCTCAGAAAGCCGTCCATTAACGCTTTTTTCATACATCCTGTGGTTCTGTGATCAGGTGACGCCGGTTGATCTCCGGCTGCTCAATGGTTTGCTTGGTTCCGGACGGCCAGAAAATTTCAACTTTTTCAACCTCATCAAACTCTCCCAGGCCGAAATGGGCCACACGCTCACTCTGACTGCTAAATGCATCCCCGCCACTGATCTCCATTTTTTTCTGTTTATCAGCCCAGTGAAGATGAACCGTTGCTCCAATGGCGCTCCTGTTACTCTCTGTTCCCTCGAGTTTAAATGAGATCCAGTTATGAGATTCTTTGATCCGGTTTTTGTAGACTTTTACCGGTCCGTTTTGATTGGCAACAACAAGATCCATTGTTCCGTCTTGATCCAGGTCTGCCAAGGCAATTGCCCTGCTGTCAAGATCCAGCGCTCCGCCCACGGAAGATGAAACCTCCCGGAAACGGCCTGCTCCGTCGTTCATCCAGATTTTATTGGTTTGATAGCCCGAAAAGGTACGGCCGTTCATGGCAGGCCAGTTATCTGCATCAATAATCACGTTGCGATTGCCGCCCACCACCTTTGTGTAGTCGTACCAGTAATCGGTATTGGGTTCATCCGATACAAACCCGTTGGCAACATAAAGATCGAGATTCCCGTCATTGTTGAGGTCGGCAAACTTACCACTGTAGCCCCACTGCCCGATTTCAACGCCAAGGTTCCCGGCAAGATTTCGCAGCCTCAGACGCTCCGGTGATGATCTTCTTGAAGGAACCCAGAGATTGTTTCCCTGCATCAGCACACCGGCTTCGGATATATTGGTGATGTAGATACTCAGCTGCCCCGTGTTGTTGATATCCCCAAAGGATACGCTCATCCCGCTTTTTGGAACAAAACCCATTCCTGAACTCTCCCCGGCACTTTCGAATCCTTCACCATCTTGATTGATAAAGAGTTCATCCACACCGTAATCATTGGCAAGTACAAGATCCTGGTAGCCCGAGTCATTTAAATCTGCGGCCGATGCGGCCAGTGTCCAGCGCCGGGTATCCAGCAGGCCGGTTTCTTCAGTTACATCTTCGAACGTGCCATCACCCTGGTTTTCAAAAAGGTAGTTTCGGCCGCCATTTGTGGCATATTCGTAACTATCGGGCATGATCCGGGTTGTGGAAAGGTTCCAGAAATCAACATCTTCGTGATAGTATCCCCCGATGAACAGGTCCAGATAGCCATTGTTGTTATAATCGAGCCAGACTGCCGTGTTTGCATTCATCCACTCCGGCAGTCCTGCTGATTCGGTGATTCGGGTGAAACCGTTTCCATCTTCATTCAGAAAAATTTCGGGCCGGCCCCATTTAAATACAAACAGATCTTCGTACCCGTCGTTGTTGATGTCACCCCAAACCGACCCCATGGAAACACCGCTGCCTTCCAGATTCAAATCTGCTACACCATATTCTGCCGCCAGGTCAAGAAAAGCACCATCGCCCTGGTTGATATAGAGGGCATTTTGTGTGCTATACTCGCTGTTTGTGAGATAGATATCCGGAAGGCCGTCATTATTCACATCCGCGATAGACACTGATGCCCCAACCGAGGCAATCTGGTCGTTGATATGTTTGATTTTCTCATCCAGCTGCGGCCGGACATGCTCAAAAGATATTCCCATCTCATCGGAGGACTCTTCCAGATAAAACCCATACCGATCCAGAACCTCTTCAACATTTTGAAAATCATCGTTGTTCTGCCAGTTCTCGAACTGCTTAATTGCGGTTGGAGCCAAAAGCAGGCTCACGAAAAAGAGAATAACCACAAGCTGTATCCATCTCTTTTTATCCATGTGAAATCTTTCCAGTTAGTTTCTATTCATTTTCAAACAACAGGGCCTGCCTGAATGATTCCGGTGTTACAAACCGTGTGTGGTAATCTACCCAGTCTTGTCGGTGCCGCTGAAACACGGGATCACTCCTCAGGTCACTATTTGTTCCATATTCATAATCTGTCTGGCCATGATACGGCAGTGGTGTAACGGTCTTAGAAGCCTCTGTGTTGTAATCGCCGTCTTTCACCCATCCGTCAGATACAAATACAAAACTTCGTGTGTAGCCCGGTTCAGGCTTTCCCGGATCTTCAAATTCAAGGAGAATCTCATCCCCTGCGTTCATAATTACATAGCGGTCGTCAATGTCACCCAGCAATTCTGTCACATCACCAAAGCGGGTGTGATAACCAATTAGGTCTCTCCAGCGCTGGTTCGTGCTTGAAACATTATCGTAAACCGGCAGCATGGGGGATGTCTCATCTTCCTTCACCCATTCGGAATATCCGCGGTATCGCAGATCCATTTTTTGAGGCGCGAGTTCACGTTCCGTTAACTTGTCGGGTGATAAAACGGCTGCCCAGTGAAAGGAGTCCCAGTAAATCTCAGAAGTAGTATGCAGCCTAACCCGGTGGTCTTCATGATCCTCGAATGAATCTTCGAGGTCAATGAGAATGGTTTTGGTTTTACCGGCCGGAGTCCCATAATTTTCATGCAGTTCCTTCCAGCCGCCTTCTCCGTCAGCCACCTCTACCCGCAAACCGGCAGGCGGATTTTGTGTTCCCTGGCTGAGAGCGAGATTAAGTGAACTGTCGGTGGGTTTCAGCCAGCCATGGGCAATAAGTTGCAGAGACTGTTCTTTCGGCAGATCTTCGCCAAGGTCAATTTCTACGTAATGATCTTCTACAATGCCCTGGAAAGTTGTTTGTTTGAATGGTTTCATGTACGATTCGTTTCGCTCCGAAACCGTAGCTGTCCAGTCTCTGTCGTTTTGGTCAATAACAGATTTTATAGACTTCGGCTCAGTAAAAATAGTGGTGGAAAGGTCCGGTGCCGGAAATACAAACCGTTCATCCACAAAAATCTCGGTATCTTCGGGATGATCGACCGCCACGAGGCTCACATGATCAAAAAAGTGTGTCTCCCACAGTTCCGCCGTAATCCTTAAATCATACACCCCATCGTTCGATTCGAGCAGGTTTCCGGGAATTTTCACACGATCAAGTGTTTGAATTACGCCTGCTGTTTCCTGTGCATTAATTCGCAAGCCGAGCGGCGATCGCCACAGGATATCGGTTACAAAGTGCATTTCATCCCCGTCATGGGTAAACAGCCAGGGACAAGAGCCCTTCAATACCTGTTCGTTAAAAATGGTAGATCCCATACCCAGTTCAGCAAACTCCGCCTGCACCGATCCGTTTGGCCAGATGATTCGAAGCATATCGGCCTCCTCTTTTTCGCCAAGCCCAAAATGGACAATCGGGGATTGTATACGTTGTTTTTGATAAAGCAGCCCTGAGCGAACCTCCATCTCCCCGCCAATACCAAAGGAGTTTATCCTGCGATCTCCCTCTTCACCCGAGGCGCGTGCACGTATCAGGCGTGCATTGTAATTTTGCTGACCGGTGTTTATAAGCTGGTACGGTGCCCCGTCTGCGTTTAACCCGAGAAGGTCAAGCCGGTCATTTCCGTTAATATCAAAAATTGAGATTAATCCGCCCGGTAGATCCAGATCGAGATTTGTGAACTCCAACTCGCTGTCACTTAGCCAGATACCGGTTTGATCTGATGAAGAGATGATCAGGTCCAGGCTTCCGTTGTTATCCATATCTGCGGAAAAGAGGCGAAGTGTAGATTCACCGGGAGTCCGGTCCTCATCCAGGCTGAACAGTTCTTCAGAAGCCCAGTCATCACTCTCAGACCGGTAGAAAATCTTGTGCATCGTGCCATCTGTATCCAGGGCAATGATATCAAATGTGCCGTTTGCGTCAATATCCGAAACGGTGAATGCAACCGCTGTCCCTACATCCGGCAGGCTGTTTGAGCGTACGAGTTGACCCGCCCGCTCATTCCTGAAAAGTACAAGGTTGCCATTATCTGTGAGAAAAATCACATCAGATGAACCGTCATTATCGTAGTCGGCCCATTCTGCACCCGTTACTGCAGCATCAAAATCAGGGACCATGTCTGTTTCCGTAAATGTGCCGTCCGCGTTGTTCCGAAGCATTAAGGCACCTCCGCTCTCCGGGGCAAGAACCAGGTCGAGGTCGCCATCCAGATCCGGATCAGCCGGCCAAACGCCTCTGTACGCCTGGTTGGTCAAAGTTGAACTTAGTCCCAGTGTTTCCGTCACATCCGTAAACGTTTGATCATCGTTTTGTTCGTATAAAAGAAAACCTTCATCCCCCGCCATGGCAATGTCGTTACGGAAATTGTAGTTGTAGTCGATCTCCGCAATGGTTTGTGGTTCAGACAAATCCTCAGAATTACCAACCGGTATCGGCAGCTTCACGCTGGAATCAAGAACCAGTGAACTTTCCTCCTCATAAACGGCAAATGGCGGGCTCTCCTCGAGCAGTGTGGCTGCTTTTACAAACCGTGTTGACCCGGGGAGTTCGCTCTCTTCGAAATCAGAAAATGAGATACCGAGATCCGGTGATGCTGCCCTGAAGTCCGGTTGTGGAAGTTCAAGAAATGATGTTATTAAAAATCCAACCTGGTTCGGCTCCATCTGAACCTCTCTCAGGTCTGCCAGGTAACCCGGAGTGGGTTCAACGGAATTTCGAAGAAACGATAGCTCAAAGTTAAGGTCGGAATAGGCTTCATCTGCAGCGGCATCCTGCACAACTTCAAAAAGTTCACGGGCATCTTCATCCCATGAAGATGAAAAAGACGAAAGATCGTCAACAGCCTGTTGTAATAGTTCGGTATCCCTGTATTTCGCTGCAACCCGGACTGTTTCAAACGACACCGCCTGGTTGTCTCCCATTTGTTCACCCAACTGTCGGATACGCTGCAATATCTCCTCCTCGTTGGCGGTGTCATCCTGGCGTTCAAGCTCCTCAATCAGCGCAAATTGAATG
This sequence comes from Balneolaceae bacterium, assembly GCA_041686215.1. Taxonomy (GTDB): domain Bacteria; phylum Bacteroidota; class Rhodothermia; order Balneolales; family Balneolaceae; genus SW132. Next base: position 9,945 of record JAWLEH010000001.1, read on the forward strand.
CGTGGATTTTCGGATTCCACATCGAGAGCATCGCGCATATAACCGACAGACAGGTCAATGTTGCCCCGTCTGCTTTCGAACAGTGCCGAAAGAAAAAGGATTTGAGAATTTTCCGGTGCCAGATCTCTCGCCTGTTCTAACCGTTCGTCGGCAAGTTCAAAATTGCCCTGCCTCATAGCCATCACACCAAGATTAGCCCAGGCAGCGGTTTCCTCAGGAAATGCTGTAGCTACTTCGTTCATTTTGTTAAATGCAAACCGGGCCTCCTCGGTTTCACTCGCAGCAAGACTTACATAGAAATCAGAAACAGCCTGCTGGTAGTCTGCTGATTCAGCAGAGGATTGATCTGGTTCAGAGCTGCAGCCACCTGCAAATAGTACGAGAATCAGTGATAGTGTAAATAAAGAACGATCATACATAAAGCGAATCATTTCAAAAAATCATAAAATGGCAGTGGAGTTACACCTTGGATAAATAAACCTGCCCCAGGTGCGGGTGTAGTGTGTATCACACAAATGTAACAGTTTTATAATGTAGATGCATACAGCAGATCAAGTAAATGAACCCTAAAAAAATTCCCATCCGGATAACGTCCAACAGCACAAAAGCCTTAATACCGGCTATGTAGCCATATAGCCTGAGTTCTAATGAACTACCTCGGGGCAGAGCCCACGAGGTATCTACTAAGAACCCTTAACTTTTTGGTCAATACAAAGCTTATTTTTGGAGTGTCCCCCTTCGAAGGGGGCAATGGGGGATGATTTGTAGAGTTTTGAGCCCATAAAATTTGTTTATTTACTTGAATCAACGCCTACTGGATCATCCCCCAGCTCACTCCGTTCGCTTCCCCCTTCCCCCGTAAGGGATGCCCGCGGCAAAAGGGGGACTTTTATCTTTTTCCGACCCAGAGGGTCGGGGAATTAAACCACTTATGATTAACTTAACTAACGCCCTTTTGGACTGCTTTTGGTGGTATTTAACAGATTTAAGAATCGAACTGAGGTATATATATGTTGGCAACCATATCAGTAAAAACTATGTTTATCCGCAGGGGAATTAAAAAAACCGCCTCCGTGACGGTAGTTACCCTATAAACTGTAATACCGGCTGCATATTCCCGTCTAAAATGAAACACATCGCTACGTAATTTTCGTTTTGTGGATTTATACTTCTTTTCCAGGTAGGTATAGATACGAATTACGCCCGATGTATAAAGCAGAGGAAAAATCACAACGATTCATACTTTCATCGCAAAGGTAATAGCAAATTCAAAGCTGAGCCACGGCAGTCCGCCACCTTTCCGGAGTCCTGCAAATGCGTGTGCTGAGATAATACTAAGCGTCCCATTCCGGGTAACCATTGTGGACTAACCAACCTGCCACCACCTAAATGTGTTACCTCCGAGATAATAGTCTTTCGCATCTGTTTGGCCTTTACTGAGATGATAGCTCAACCAGATCAACCCTATAGCATAGATTGTAATAACCGACCAGTAGAGGTAATTCAAAATTGTTGGTTAGAATAAACGGGGGGAAAACAGAACGGGGACCCAGTGTTATGAGGCCCCGTTTTGAATAGCAAAAGCTGATTCGGTCTTAAAACTGTGCTACGACAGAAATCCCGGCAAAAAGATTAAAATTCAGGTTGCCCAGGTTCGGCCAACTTCTTCTACAGGTATACAGCCATCGTATCTTCCCGGTACCGCCTCGTACCTGAGTACCTGTGTTGCCCCTACTTCGGAGGTAAAGTAACCCAACAGCGTCAATTCCTTGAAAGACAAGATAAACGGGCTGCTTTCTGGACTATCCTCAACGGCAATCCTGTTTTGGTGATAGGTAAACTCATATCTCTGTTCATCATCACCGTCGAAATATTCAGCTTGTAATTCCGATTGAAAGTTATCGGAAAAATCATCGAGACCATCCAGGAATTCCTGTCGCTGTTCTTCGCTGTATGTTTCATTCACCATTTTTTCAATGAATTCGGGTACACCCACTTCACTTGCTGCAGGGGTATCATCCGCTGGCAAAATAACATCTGCCAGGGCTGTAACCACTTGTGCCTGGCGTTGTGTGAATAGTTCCGGGGTCCAATCTCCCGGTGTGGCTGTACATCCTTTCAACACTCCGAGAATATTGGGTGCGAATATCACACCACCGAGTATAAGGCCTGTTCGCTTTATAGCTTCTTTTCTGTCAATGTTATTGTCAGTGCTCATAGTTATAGCTCACCTTTTTTAAGTTGATCTGCAGCATAATTAGCGGCTCTTGCTGAAAAAGCCATATAGCTTAAAGACGGATTCTGGCAGGCTGCGGAGGTCATAAATGATCCGTCTGTTACAAACACGTTGGGTACGGAGTGGATCTGGTTCCAGCCATTTAGTACCGATGTTTCGGGGTCACGGCCCATTCTTGCCGTACCCATTTCGTGAATGCCAAGGCCCGGTCCTCCTGGGTCATCATACGTGGATACGTTTTTGACTCCGGCCGCTTCCAGCATTTCAGCGGCATCGTTTTTCATATCTTCACGCATTGAGTACTCATTCTCCTTAAACTCTACATCGAACACAACCGTTGGCTGTCCCCATTTGTCGGTCTTATCGTGATTGAGCCACATTCGGTTACTGTGATCAGGTAACATTTCACCAAAAGCTGTCATGCCAATCGTCCAGCCTCCCGGGTTCGCCACAAGCTCTTTTAGTTCAGAACCGATGGCAAGTTCGCGAACGCCACGCCGCCATCCTTCACGGCTGGCGCTTCCCTGGTAGCCAAATCCACGCAGATAATCACGGTCATTACCATTCAGATTACGATATCTCGGAATGTAGAACCCGTTGGGTCGGCGTCCCCAGTAGTACTCATCCTCAAATCCTTCATATTCACCTTCTGCGCCAACGCGGAAGTGATGATCCATCATATTGTGGCCAAGTTCTCCGGAGTCATTACCCAGTCCGTCAGGGAAACGGTCGGATTTGGAGTTCAGCAGAATGGATGTAGATCCCACGGTAGAAGCATTCAGGAAGATAATCCTGGCGTAAAATTCAATCATTTCACCACTCTCTGCGTCAACCACGCGAACACCGGTTGCTTTGCCGCTCTCTTCGTCATAGATAACGGAATTTACAATTGAATGCGGGCGAAGGGTCATATTACCTGTTTCCATTGCAGCTGGAAGAGTGGCGGCGTTGCTGCTGAAGTAGGCTCCATATGGACAGCCGCGGCTACAGAGGTTTCTGTACATGCAGTTTCCCCTTCCGTTATGTGGCTGCGTGAGGTTTGCCACCCGTCCGATCGTTAATACACGGTCGAACGTGTCTGCCATACTTTCCTTCAGCACGTCCTCAACGCAATTAAGCTCCATCGGGGGCAGGAAGTCGCTATCGGGCAGCTGAGGGAGACCAAGAGACTCACCGCTGATCCCTGCAAATTTTTCAACATGATCATACCAGGGGGCAATATCGTCGTAACGGACCGGCCAGTCTACCGCAATGCCGTCCCGGGCGTTTGCTTCAAAATCCATGGGTGACAACCTGTAACTCTGTCGGCCCCACATGATGGAGCGGCCTCCCACATGATACCCACGAATCCAGTCAAATCGTTTCACCTCTTCGTAGGGTTGATCCGTATCTTTAATCCACCAGTGTTTTGTTGACTCGCGAATTGTATATCCTGTCCGGAGTTGTTTTTCGTAATGCTTGCGTTCCTCATGCGGAATCTGGTCGGCACGGGGCAGCTCCCAGGGATCCATTGTAGCTGTGGGATAATCTTCCACATGCTTTACATCCCGTCCTCTTTCAAGCACAAGAGTGTTTAATCCATTTTCTGTGAGTTCCTTTGCTGACCATCCACCGCTAATACCCGTACCAACGACTATTGCGTCGTATGTATTTTCATCCTGGGCTTTAATGTTTAGATTCATAATGTATCTTCTGTGTTTCTGTAATTCATATTCAATACCTACCGTAATTTCCTGCCAGAGTCATCGTACCTAAATCACAAACGCCGAATTCTGATATTTCTGAACGAAACTTCATCACCGTGGTCTTGCAGGCCAATATGCCCATCGCGAATGGCACCAAACTCCGGGTAGCAATTAAATTTACTGTCATGTAACATATTGAACCACTCTTCTGTCCACCGTTCAAACTCAACAACTTTATCACCGTTTTGCCAGTGTTCAATAAGCGGCCCTTCAGAGCGGATACGCACCGTATTCCATTCCCCCGCCGGATTTGTATTCTGGGGATCCGCTGGAATCAAATCGTAAAGAGAAGCCGATTTTCTGTTCCCGTTTATCCCCTGGTTTGCGTCAGGGTGGTTTTCGTCATCCAATATCTGAAACTCCGGCCCGGACCAATAGATTGACCGTTCCTGCTCTAAAACGTGATAAAAGATCCCGCTGTTTCCCCCTTCGGAAATTTTCCATTCCAGCTCCAGTTCAAAATCAGAGTACGTGTCGCGGGTTATTATATCCAGGTTTGATGTGGATGCTTCATCAGACGGACGGAAGACCAGCATCCCATCTTCTGCCTGCCAGCCCACATCAGGAAATTCATCCATATTATATCCCCGCCAGTGTTCGGTGCTTTCACCGTCGAACAGGGATTGCCATTCAGTATTTGTAGTTTGTTCCTGTTGATTCATTGAACTGTTTTCTGAGGTTTCAGACCTTTCTGTGCATCCGGCCAGTAATAACACGGTGAACAAATAAACAACGTGAACATAAGGTTGTATTGTAAAACTGTTTAATCTTCTGTTTATTTCCATCGATTGATTGGTTGTTTTGAGCATGTATTTTACCTACACAATTTCCATTTTTTCCGAGTCCCATTTAACGATACGCCCTTCCCGGTGACTAATATTCGCAAGAAGTGCAGGTCCACATGCACGCAGGCCAAATGTGCTGTCCTGCATTAAGGGAGTTCCATTTCGGATAGCATCAAAGAAATACATAAAATGGTCGTATCGATCATTATATCCATCAGGTGCCCGGTATTCAAACTCACTCGGTTCAATTATCCGTGCCCGCTGTTCCGGATAGCGCTCCTCGTATGCTTCCAAAAACTCTTCCTGCGTGTCTTCACTAAAATTATCTACGGTATAGCCGGGCTTTTCTGGGAGTTTTGATTTTCGAACAATGACACGGTTCCAGCCCAGTTCCATTTCTCCTTCGTTTCCAACAAGCCGTATTTGAGAGCCGCCTCCGGAACCATCCGCGAAATTGACCCTTAATGAAAGCGTAAAATTGGGATGGTTTTCGGTTTCCGGGTAATTATATAAGCCAAGCACTACATCCTCGGCATCGCGGCCGTCATGCCAGTGACGTAATCCACCGGTAGCCATTGCCGTATCTGGTCCGTTAGACCCAACAATCATGTGCAGTCCGGAAAAGAGGTGAACAAATAAGTCTCCGGCTACACCGGTTCCGTAATCATCATAATTCCTCCATCGGAAAAAGTGTTTTGCATCAAAAGGAATGCGATCCATTCCCTCGCGATAGGCTTGCCAGTCCACATTGTGTTCCCCCACATTCGGTGGTATGGAGTATTGCCAGGCTCCGGTAGCTGAAAATCGGTCCCAGTATGCTTCCACAAAATTCAGTTTACCAATTTCCCCGGCCTGGAACAGATCGCGCGCTTTTTCATAAGTAATGGCACTGGTTCTCTGGCTACCAATCAACAAAGGCACGCCGGTTCGCTCTTCGGCTTCTATGAGCCGGCGGGCTTCAGATATTTTTTGAACCATTGGTTTTTCGAGGTAGACGGCTTTTCCGGCCTCCAGTGCATCCGTTGCAATTCGTTCGTGCCAGTGATCGGAGGTTGCAATGATAACGGCATCTACATCCGAACGGTCCAGAATCTCGCGATAATCATTTGATGTAAATAAATGATCGCCATAACGTTCTCTGCAGCGCACCATTCGATCATCGTATAAATCGCACGCGGCAACCGCTTCTACGTCATCATGTTCAAGGGCTGTGTTCATATCACCCTGGCCCATCAGGCCTGCACCAATTAAGGCGATGTTAATGCGATCGTTCGCACTTCTTGAACGTTGGTCTTTTGGGTGCCGATGAAGTGTTTGTGAGGCGAGTGATTTAGAATTTCCAAGGAAAGGGACACCCGCCATTGCTGCTGATGCCACTCCCATTTTTTTCAGAAATGATTTTCTGCTGAGATCGGATCGGTTTTTATCAGACATGAAGTAATTTTTATTCTATAGATAATATGTATAAAAGCCCTTCCGCTGATATTTTCACTAAACCCTCTATTTATATGGAAATCAAGGGACTTACGAATCACAGCGAATCACTGCCGGTTATTTACCAGCAGATTTGTATTAAGTTATTATAATAAAAGAGAAAATTGGTTGTTTCACAACCTAATGTAGCGGAAATCATTCATACTATCCATTCTCTTTTTTGGGATCTTTAAACGAAAAATATCAAGAAAACAGTTTCTGTTTACGTACCCTGATTTTAGACGTTACTGCCATTCATCATGCTGACCGGTTCTGCACTGGCTCTTCAAAAATGTCTTCAGCAAAAACCTTAGAAAAGATTACTTCATGCCTGATCCCGACCCAACATCCACTATCCACACCTGCGAATGAGATTTAGAATTTAAACCATTAGGGAACTATGGGATACCACCTTAGGTGCTACTTCGGATGAATTTTCACAAAGGCCTGCGGACGGCTATAGAACAAGCCTGCTAACCATACACGTAGAAAAGCAAAATCCAACCGTCTTTCGAAGCTGAAATCTGGCTATCACCGGAATACAATCAGCATCAAAATTGTGGCTACTATGATCACGCCAGAGTGTACACGATAATCTTTATACCAGGGCATCGGCTCTGAAGGAAGGGCATCTTTTGGCTTCCAAATAATTGTATCCATGCTCCCGGCTTCAGGTGCTTCGCCAAGTATGCTAACGAGATAAAAAATCAAAAAAGAAACAGCAGTGAGCAATCCCGCAGTAATCGTAAAATGCAGTTCAAAAATATTAAAGATGGAGAGTAAAAATATCGAAAATGAAAGGCTGTGTCCGATAACAAGGGTCCAGAAAGCAGCATGCCGGCTTCCCCTTTCCCATAATATACCCATGAAAAAGATGGCAACAACCGGTGGTACAATGTAGGAAAATGCCTGCTGTATATACCGGAAAATTCCCTCGAAGTGAACAATATTGGGCGCCCAAACAACAGCTACAACCATCAGTATGACGGTAGTCCACCGGCCAATCCGTCCAATATCTTTATTCGTAAGATTGGGATTTTTCGGTTCGATGAAGTCCATCGTAATCAGCGTTGAGGAGGAGTTAAGTGTCGAGTCTATGCTGGATAAAATCGCAGATATCAAACCTGCTAATACCAGCCCGGTAAGCCCGATGGGCAAGACATTCGCAACCATCGTTGGAAATACCATATCCGGATCATCCAGTCCCGGAAATACACTGATGGCCATCACACCGGGAAGCACCATAATAAAGAGAGCAGCCACTTTAAGTGACCCGCCCAGCATTGCTCCCCAGCGGGCATTTTTAATGTCTTTTGACCCGAGTACGCGCTGCACGATATACTGGTTGGTTGCCCAGTAATAAAACCCAAGTACCGGAACTCCAATTAACGTACCCAGCCATGGAAGTGCTTCGTCATCAATCGGCCGAATCATGGACAATTGATCTTCTGGAACTGTTGCAACCATCTGCGACCATGAAAAATCAAAATTACTGAACATCAGGTAGGTTAGTACAGACGATCCCGAGAGTAAAATAATGGCTTGAAGAACATCGGTATAAACAACGGCTTTTAAACCTCCCGCAGCTGTATAAAGCCCGGCAAACACACCAAGGCCAATAATCGTGTACCAGATATCGATTTCAGGAAAGAACACCTGCACCACAAGTGCGCCGGCGTATAGGCCACCTGCCGTATCCACAATGATACTTAGAAATATGGTTATCACAGAGAAGTATTTGCGGGACCTGGAATCAAACCGGTTTTCCAGAAACTGTGGGATGGTGGTAATACTCGACTTGATGTAATAGGGTATAAAAAAGACCGCCATCAGGATGAGCACAATGGCTGCCATCCACTCGTAATTTGCAACGGAGATGCCTGTTCGATATGCATCTCCTGTGAGGCCGATGAGCGTTGTACTCGAAATGTTAGACGCGAAGAGCGAAAAACCAATCACTCCCCACCCTAACGTCCGGCCGGCCAGGAAAAGATCTTCGCCCGTATTGGTTTTTCTGGATACGACAACACCAATTATAATGATGATAACGAAGTAGCCAATGATGATACCAATATCAAGCGGACTCAGAGTAATATCAGCCATAGAAGCAAACAAGTTGTACTGTTTTTACAAATTGCCGTTAAAGTAGGTATTTACACCTAAATGTAAAAGCGCTTCTATGAACATTCTAATGGTTGCCGGATGTCAAGGAAATGCTCAAAATTTATAACTCATTTGGTGCCAGATCATTAATAGCTATATCACTAATTGTAACATCTGCGTAACAAAAAAGATCCTTTATGAAGGTGCAGTCCAACGCAACGCTGTCACTTCACCACAAAATTAATAATCCGTTCCGGCACAAAGATCTCTTTAATAACCGTGGAGCCATCCAGGTAGCGCTGAATATTTTCCTGTTCTTTTGCAAGACCAATCACATAGTTTTTATCTTTCGCTTTTTCAGCTGATACCTCGATGGTTGCACGCACCTTGCCGTTCACCTGAACCGGGTAGGCAATGGTATCTTCAATAAGATACTCCTCGTTCAGTTCGGGCCAATTTTCATACGCGATGGTATGATTACTTCCAAGATAAGCCCACAGCTCTTCCGCAACGTGGGGAGCAAACGGCGAGAGCAGTTTCACGAATGGCTTTGCAATTTCCGGGGGAAGTGCATCCCACTGGCGCGCCTCATTTACGAAGATCATCAGAGCTGAAATTGCGGTATTGAATCGCATATCTTCGATGTCGTCGGTCACTTTTTTAATCGCTTCGTGCAGGATTTTCAGCTGCTCAGCGTTTGGATCGACTTCATCAGACAAGAGTGAATCTTCATCCTGGTCTCCCACAATCAGGCGCCATGCACGGTTCAGAAAACGGTTCACGCCCTCTACTCCTTTCGTGCTCCACGGCTTCACCTGTTCCAGCGGCCCCATGAACATCTCATACAGGCGAAGGGAATCAGCGCCATACTGCTCTACCACATCGTCGGGATTGATAACATTACCACGCGATTTCGACATTTTATGCGCCCTGGACTCTACACGGAAGTCGGTCCCTTTTAAGAAGAAATTCTCTCCGCGTTTTTCCACATCACCTTCATTCACTTTTACACGCTCAATTTCCTCAAGGTCTTCCACATTTTCAGACGAAATATATTGCCCGTTTTGCTTGAACGCCACATACTCCATTTCTCCGAGAATCATGCCCTGGTGGACAAGTTTCTGGAATGGCTCTTTTGTTGTGACAACGCCGCAGTCATACAAAACTTTGTGCCAGAACCGCGCGTAGAGCAGGTGCAGAACTGAGTGCTCAGAACCTCCAACATACAAATCTACCGGCATCCAGTATTTCTCTTCCTCTTTCTCAACCGGTCCTCCGTCAAATTCCGGGCTGATATAGCGCAAATAGTACCAGCATGAACCTGCCCACTGTGGCATGGTATTGGTTTCACGCAGGGCCTCTTTCCCGGTCTCCGGATCCGTGGTTTTCACCCAATTTTTCGCCTTGGCAAGCGGAGGCTCGCCCGTTTTTGTTGGTTCGTAATCGTCAATTTCCGGAAGTGTAACCGGGAGTTCAGACTCAGGAAGGGGTTTTGGTTTTCCATCTACGTGGATTACCGGGAACGGTTCGCCCCAGTAGCGCTGACGAGAGAAAAGCCAGTCGCGAAGTTTGTAGTTGATACTTTTCTCACCCAATCCGTTCTCTTCAAGCCATTCTATGATTTTCTTTTTCGCCTCAGTAATCTCCAGACCGTTCAGAAAATCACTGTTTATTGCCACACCATCACCCACATACGCTTCGCCGTCAAAATTTTCCGGAGGTTGAACCGTACGGATAATTGGAAGGTCAAATGTTTTTGCAAACTCCCAGTCTCTCTGGTCCTGTCCCGGAACCGCCATAATAGCACCGGTTCCATAATGTGCCAGCACATAGTCGGCTACCCAAATAGGAATCTCTTTTCCGTTTACCGGATTAATAGCATGGGCACCGGTAAATATTCCGGTTTTCTTTTTCGATTCTTCCTGGCGTTCGAGGTCAGATTTCAACCCTGCTTTTTCAACATACTCTTCAACATCTTTCCGCTGACCCGATGTGGTGATATCCCGCACCAGGTGATGTTCGGGTGCCAATACCATATACGTGGCTCCAAATAGTGTATCGGGCCGCGTTGTAAACACCTTCAGCTGTTCTTCATGACCCGCAACCTGAAACTCGATTTCCGCCCCGATAGAACGGCCGATCCAGTTGCGCTGCATCTCTTTTGTGGAATCAGGCCATTCAAGATCATCCAATCCGTCCAGAAGTTTCTCCGCATATTCGGTAATCTTTAAGACCCACTGCCGCATCGGTTTGCGAATGACCGGATATCCGCCTACCTCACTTTTACCGTCAATCACCTCTTCATTGGCCAGCACTGTTCCCAGCTCCGGACACCAGTTCACGGGCGCTTCATCCTCATACGCCAGCCCTTTTTCATAAAGTTTCAGAAAAATCCACTGTGTCCACTTGTAATAATCGGGATCTGTTGTATTTACTTCGCGGTCCCAGTCGTATGAAAATCCAAGCATCTGAAGCTGTTCGCGAAACTTATTAATATTCTTTTCCGTGGTTTCGCGGGGATGAGTGCCCGTCTTTACCGCATACTGTTCGGCTGGCAGCCCAAATGCATCCCAGCCTATAGGATGCAACACGTTAAAGCCATTCATCCGTTTGTAGCGAGCAAGGATATCTGTGGCCGTATATCCCTCCGGATGCCCCACATGCAGGCCGGATCCGCTCGGATAGGGAAACATGTCCAGCACATAGTATTTAGGTTTTTCAGAGTCCTTACGGGTTTTGAATGTTTTATTTTCTAACCAGTAAGATTGCCACTTCGGTTCAATTTTTGACGGATCGTATGAACTCATGCGATAGGATTAAACTGCTTATATCTTAATTATAATTTTTTGTAGCTCATAAGATAAGGAAAAATATACCGTGATGACTATTACCGGTAACAGAACGCAATCGAGGCTGTCCAAAAAGTAAATCGGTTTGAAAATCAGCTTAAATAATTTAGGCACTAATACCCTCTCTATTTGTTTGAGAGGGAATAGGGTGAGTCTGGAGGAAAAACTAACTTATTTAAGCGCTGCTCGATTTACTACACCTTTTTGGATACCTCGATAATAGGTCAGTTACTTCCCGTTCTGTTGGATTGTATGACCCTGCGGTACGCTTCCAAAACGGCTTCTGTGGTGTGAAACGGAAGTACGGTTGCCACGTCTTTGGCAATTTTTCGGGCATTTTCGGGAGCAAATGGCATCTTCACCTCTTTTAGTGCAACGGAATCTCCGCCGGTATCACCTATGTAACCCATTTCATCCAGTCCTATACCCAGATGTTTCCCAAGCAGTTTTAGGCCCTGCAACTTATTATTCCCGGGCATTAGTATGTTGATGGAGATTTCTGTCGTGTGTATTTCGAGACCGGGATCAATCTGCGGAATCTTAACCTTTGCCTCTTCGTATATCTCATTAATTATGGATTCATCAGGGCAGACAATCCCTGCATCCATCATTTTTGTGAATTCAAGAATGGCCGTTGGATAGTTTGGCAGCACATCCTGGGTGATCCACCGTTTAGCTTCTTTGATCAGATCCAGTGATTCCGATTTTCCATTTAGTGCTGTTTCGATCCGGTTGCCTTCCCAGTGGTAAAGCCCCGCACTCTCAAACACAAACGGATGACGAATGTTGAGCCACTGCCCCACTGCCTCCGCATAAGGAAAGGGCCTGCCTGTACAAATTGTAATCGGAGGAATGGTATCATCATCCCGGCTTTGAGTGTTCAGGTCACGGATTTCGTTTATTGCACTCCAGGTTGGTGTTTTAAACGGATACGAAATACAGCCGTCGAGGTCTGTTACAAATAGTTTTATCATTGCGAAATTTTAAATCAGGTATAGGACGGTTCAGGCCGCCGTGATGAACGGATGGTAAAATCCGGAAAAAAGAGTGACAAACCCAGGAAAAAGAGCCCGATTAAAGTCATCAACTGATAGCGGTTTTTATAGTTTGCATACTCCTGTGATGAAAACTCTCCCCGCTCGAGCTCATCAAGCCGGCTTAAAAAAGGTTCTATCGTGTCGCTTCCACGTGTAATTTCATAGTAGTTTCCATTGCCAACAGATGCAATTTCACGCATATTATCGGAGATGAGAGACGAGGTTACTTCATTTCCCTGGCGGTCGCTGTGGTAGCCGCGAAACTCCCCGTTTTCGTAAACCGGTATCCTACCTCCCTCAGCGGTTCCAATACCAATAGTGAATATTGTAATCCCCTGGTCGGTTAACCGCTCAGCCGCATCTGTATAATCGGGTCCGTGATTTTCACCATCTGCTATAAAAAGAAGTACGTTTGCTGCATTGGAGTTGTCATCAATTGACTCAAAAGCTTCCTCGGCTCTCAGCATTGCAGACCGAAAATTGGTGGTTGAGGAGGGCATCTGTTCGGTTTGAGCTATATCCAGGTAGAGGCGAAGTGCGGAGTAATCCATTGTAAGCGGACTCTGCACAAAAGCGTCGCCGGTAAATACAAGCAGGCCTACGCGATCTCCCTCAAGACGGTTAATCAGCCTGTTGATTTCGAACTTTGCTTTTTCGAGCCGGTTTGGCGAGATATCTTCAACATTCATGCTGCGGGACAGATCAAGCGCGATAAGCATATTCACGCCGCTGCGTTCCACTTCTCGGATTTCAGTCCCGATTTTCGGGCCTGCAAGTGCAAGCACAAAAAAGAGAATTGCCGTCAAAAAACTATAGAACCGCACCTGGTCTCCGATTTTCCAGAAATTCAGCCGCAGCATAGACAGCAGGCGATCGTCGAATATTTCGGCCCTACTTTTGTGCCTGGCTACACGTAACCACCAAAAGCCGCCCCAAATGAGCGGAATGAGCAGAAGAGCCCATAAATACGTACTGTTTTCCCAAATCATAAGATAAAATAATTTTTAAAATCGCCGATAAGATAACGAATTAAACGCGAGTCATTGTAATCGGCCAGTCTCTTTTTGTATGATAATTATTCTTTTTAAAATTCCCGCTTAAGAGCAGCAGGTTCTCTCTGCTCCGCATATTCATGATCAGCTTGTTCAGCCGGGGCAATTTTCAGCAGCCAGAATACACCGATGGCTACCAGCATGAGGGAGAATAGCAATACAGTTTCCCGAATTGAAATAATATTAAATTCCAGGAGAAGTGCGGCTATTGTTACAGACACCGACTGAGAGAGTGTGAACAGCAGCCATTCGGTACTGAACACCCGGCCACGAAACGTATCCGGCGCCCTGCGCTGAAGAAGTACGGTACTCATGACCCAGTTTGAACCTGATGCCATGTGCGCCAGAATCACAAGTAAAGTCATCCAAACAAGGGATTCAATGCCGCTCACAAATGCGTACATCGCTCCGCCAAATATCATAAAGTACCCCATTGCTTTTACCCAAGTATCTTCATTCTTGAATATTCTTCGTCCTGCAACCGGCCCAAATCCGGTACCCACTCCCCGGGCCGCATAAAGTATTCCAAGCCCGATGCTTCCCATCAGCAGGATATCCTCTGCAATTAAAATCAGCAGATACACAAGCGCCCCTATACAGCTTGTAAACATGGCTTTTGCCATTGTAGGCCGCATTACCGCTGAGTTATCACGAAGAAACTGAAACCCCTCCTTTATTCCAATGAGCGGGTTTTGGGTTCGCTTTTTCTCCGCCTGGCTCATTTCCGTTTGAGGAATCACTGCTCTGTAAATAAAGATAGCCGATACACCATAGCTTAACGAGTTAATCACGAATACAGCATCTGTTCCAAGCCAGGCCGTTGCAAATCCGCCGATTGCCATTGCTGTCGTGAATATTATACTCCATGATGCGGCAGATAGAATATTAGCAACTACAAGCTCTTGAGATGTCGTAACATTTGGAATTGAGGAGGTTTTTGCCGGTTCAAAAATAGCCGAAAAGATCATTTGCACGGCCATCAAAACATATGCAAGCCACAGAAGCTCATACGACACAATCAGGATAAACCCCAGCACCACAATTCCCCTGAAAATATCGCACCAGATCATCAGCCTGCGGCGGTTCATACGATCCGTTATGTATCCGGCAAAGGGTGATGAAAATGCAAGGCTGAGGGTTTTAACAACAATAATCAATCCCAAAAGAAGCTCGGAGCCGCTAAACTGCTGAATCAGGGCATAGATTGCCAGCAGCCCAAACCAATCACCAAAATTCGAAACCACCTGGGCGAGCCAAAGCCGCCGGTAATCGGCGTTTGTTGTAACGAGATCCAGGTACGGTTTAATTGAAAATTTCAAGCGTTTTGTGTGATGTGATATTCATAAATTCCATCCCTGACACTTATAACGACGGAATGATTCTCCGGCAGGTTATCGGTGAAACCAACTCGATTTCACCAGTTATTCTACTCCGGTACTACCAAATCCACCTGTATTTCGTTCTGTTTCATTGAGCCGGTCGGAACTGCGAATATCCATTTGCGAAACAGGTGCAAATACCATTTGAGCGATACGGTCGCCATGGCGGATCACGAAAGGAGCATCACCATGGTTGATTACCAGCACTTTCAATTCACCTCTGTAATCAGAATCTATCGTTCCCGGGGTATTTAGCATCGTGATGCCGTGTTTATATGCAAGTCCGCTCCTTGGACGAATCTGCGCTTCATAGCCATCCGGCATCTCCATTGTTAACCCGGTGGGTACCAGTGCGCGCTCTCCGGGTTTTAATGTATGTGCTTCATTACCGACAGCGGCCCTCAGATCCACACCGGAGGCAGCCCCGGATTCATATTCGGGAAGTGGCAGATCTGCAGCTTGAGAAAGTTTTTTAAATTTACATATGGGTTTACTCTTCTCGCTCATAATCAATCAATCGTACTTTAACATTTCCAAATATTACTTTCACGTGTGCCTCAACCGGGATTCGCAGATCATCTGTCATAAACCAAGATTTGAATGACCCTGAAAATCCAAACGGACCGTCAATATCCGTTCTACCCTCGCTGTAGTAGGTTTCCACATCATCGTCGAACGCATCGTAACTTCTCATTTCGGTATCTGGTCCGCTTGATGCAGTTAGTGTTCCTTTCTCACCTTCGATGTAGACGGGAAGTTCGTAGGGTTCTTCAATACCTGCAAACATCCGGGAATAATAAAATACCACGTCTCCACCGCTGGCGGGTTCTTCAAGAGACAGCGTATCCGTAGGCTCACCTTCCTCAAAGAAATAGACCAGGCTGTCTGCACGATCGAAGTGTACTTTCAGGCGTTCATAATTTTCATCGTGAATATCATCCCGCCAGAACTCATATGAATAAAACCATTCATCATTGAAATCAAACAGGCTCTCATAGTTCACAACATCTTTACCAACAAAAGGTATTCTGCTGTTAGACCGGATCCGGGTGCGCAGGTGTTTGACGGGCTGTCCGTTGAATGTACTGTCAGGCAGAAGTTCCACATCAACCCATCCCAACGTTAAAAATCCGTATTTCACTTCATACTCGAAGGTCTCCCTTGTTTGCATCAGCATTTCTGAGGTGGGAGGCGAATCACGCTCAAACGTGATCTCCTGCGCATCCGCTATCTCCCAATCCAGGGAACCAATGATGATGAGAAACGGAATAATTTTAAACAAATGATTCAAAAGCATCCTCATCATATCCTACCAATACAGCTTCATCTTTTTCCATTACAGGCCGTTTAATCATGGTTTGATGCTCCAGAAGCTGGTCGAAAAGCTCGTCATCATCCAGATTTTTATCTTTCAGACCAAGTGTTCGCCATTTCATCCCCCGTTTGTTCAAAATTACATCAAGGCCAACTTTATGAACAAATTCATCCAGCTTCTGCTCGGAGAGTGGCTCTTTTTTCAGATCAATAAACTCATATTCAATCTCGTTCTCTTCAAGCCATTTAAATGTGTCACGAACTTTGTTGCAATTTTTGATGCCATAAACCTTAAGCATAAACAATAGATGGTTAGGTGAAACAGGTTAAATTTTCTAATTATCAATACAAACCGGTCAAACCGTTTGTATATTTGTAAGATGTAAAGATACCATGATTCTAAACCAGTTTATAAATTTTTGGGTTCGATCTTATCAATCCACTCAATAGTCTGACCAATCGCTGATGACCCCATTCAATTCGCCATATTTACCCATATATCTTTTTATCCTTCTTTTTTTGAGCGGCTGCGGGCAGGATGACGAGCAGCGAAAATTTGAGCAGCAGGCGTTTCAGTCGCCCAGTGGTATTACGAAAACTGAAAATGGAGTCCCTGACAGCGAAGATCCTGATGACTGGCGCACGTCTCCTTTTTTCAGCGGGCTCATTGAAATCACACCTCCGTATCCCAATCCGGTTCTTGTCAGTGATCAACTGACAATTGAAGTGAATGTATCCGGAATTGATGCAGTTTCGGGGCTCACGGTTGCAGTTTTGATACCCGACGGGGATCGTTCAAACATTCGCGTTCTGCGAACAGTTAATGAAAACCCGCTGCCACCCGGACTGACAACCATAAATCTGAACCCGGTTCAGTTTGGCCGGTTTAATAATCCTGAAAGTGCCCGCGGGCTCCACAGAATATTTTTTTATGATAACCGTGAAAACATCATAAGTTACGGTGATATTCGCGTTGAATAATTGGTGCTTCATCCATTGCTTCAGATTGTTTTTAACTTTCCTGTTGATTGCGTACTCTGTTTTTTACGATTAAATACATACCAATATCTACTATTATGATCCGCTATATCCTACTTTCTCTTGTCTTCATTTTCTCCGCATCAATTGCAAATCAAGCAAATGCCCAGGATGAGAGCCCTGAATTTGATTATATGAATGTGTTTGACCTGCAAATGGTGGCCAACCCACAAATATCACCTGACGGTAACACCATTATCTATGAACGCCATCAGTTTGATGTTATGACCGATCGCAGGTATGTAAATTTATGGAGAATTGATTTTGACGGCGGTAACCACCGCCCGTTAACATCCGGAAAAGATACGTACGGAAACGTCACGTGGTCACCTGACGGAAACCGGATTGCTTACACATCCACGGAGGAAGGATCGAACCAAATTTATGTTCGGTGGATGGATGAAGGCGTGACCAGCAGTATTACGAACCTCGACCGAAGTCCGGGTAGCCTCCAATGGTCACCTGACGGGGACAAGCTTTTGTTCACTAAAACGGTAAAAGCAGACGCGCCGCAAATCGGATCAATTCCGGGGCCACCTGAAGGAGCCGAATGGGCAGACCCTGCACAAGTGATTGACCATGTGATCTACCGCACTGACGGCAGCGGATATGTAGATGATACCCATTCTCACATTTTTGTGATTTCTGCAGAAGGTGGCGCACCACGTCAGCTAACATCGGGACCATACGACCATACCTCTCCCGGATGGGCACCCGATGGAGAGACAATCATTTTCACGGCTGACCGGACGGGCAATGCGGCGTTGGATCCCAATAACGCTCAGGTTTATGAAATCTCGGTAGATTCCGGAGACCTCACTCAAATTACCGATCAGCGAGGGCCGCATAATAGCCCCGTCATTTCACCAGATGGCCGCTTCATCGCTTATACAGGATATGATGATGAGTTCCTTGGATACCAGCTGACGGAACTTTATGTAATCAACCGGGATGGCTCGAACAGGCGGTTGATTTCCCGAAATCTCGACCAGGACGTCAGCAGTCTTACCTGGGCTGATGACAGCAGCTCCCTCTTTTTCCGGTTTGATGAAGAAGGTGATAGTAAGTTTGCTAATATCAATTTGAATGGCGAATACTCTGTAATTGCTACCAATTTAAATGAACCAAGTATTGGACGGCCCTACGGCGGCGGATCATACTCTGTTTCGGAAAACGGGCGCTTTGCCGTACCTATGGGATCCGCTGACCGACCGGCGGAGCTTTCCGTAGGCCACTTCCCCACCCGTATGGCTATTCGTACGATCACAAACCTTAATGAGGAGCTTTTTAAATCTGTGTCTGTTGGTGAAACGACGGAATTTTGGGTGGATTCATCCGTTGATGACTTCCGGACTCAGGGATGGATCATAACACCTCCCGGGTTTGATCCCGACGAATCGTACCCAATGATCCTGGAAATCCACGGAGGTCCGCACACCAATTATGGCCCACGTTTTAGCCCCGAACTTCAGCTGATGGCAAGCCAGGGGTACGTAGTGGTCTATACCAACCCGAGGGGAAGTACCAGTTACGGACCCGATTTTGCCGGATATATCAACCACAACTATCCGAGCGAAGATTATGACGATTTGATGGATGCTGTAAATTATGTTCTGGATGAGGGATATGTTGATGAGAATCAACTCTTTATAACCGGGGGAAGCGGCGGTGGTGTGTTAACGGCATGGGCAATTGGAATGACCGATCGGTTTGCCGGAGCCGTTGTAGCAAAACCGGTCATTAACTGGTACAGTTTTGCACTCACTGCCGACATGTACCCGTTTTTCACAAAATACTGGTTTACCGAAATGCCCTGGGATGATCCAATGCAGTATATGGAGCGTTCGCCCATCTCACTTGTCGGAAATGTGACAACACCTACAATGGTGCTGGTTGGGGCGGAAGACTACCGCACCCCAAACAGTGAGAGTGAACAATACTACCAGGCTCTGAAACTGCAGGATGTGGATGCTTCCTTAGTGAAAATTGCCGGAGCATCACATGGGATTGTTGCCCGGCCCTCGAACCTCTTTCGAAAAGTCGGCTACATAACCGGCTGGTTTGATAAATACAGGGAATAGATAAAACCAGGATACCGGGCGCTTAACCTGTTACACGGAATACGCCCGGGTTTTCATTTTCATAGTGATGCAGAGAATCTTTCTCAATTTTCAATACCCGGTCCATTAAAAATCTCAGGGATGATTTTGCATGAAGAAGCTCATCGTATGAAAGCTCTTGCTTTTTAAGCTCCGAGATGTAATAGTCAATCTGCCAGTGCCGTATTTGAGATGCATGATCAATAGATAGTTCATTCAGAAATTTTCGAACCCAGCGTAAGGCAGAAGCCTCTTTGCTGTAAGGCAGACCCGCTCTTCGAAATTCGGTACGATAGTTGGATAGCATTCGTGATTGTCTCATAACTCTGTGATTGGATTTATTTTCTCTTTCATGTATGAGCAAATTTTAGCCAACCCCTTACAGTTTTTATTAAAAAAAACGCGTTTACCGGTTGTCATTGTATTTAAAAGTGCCTGAGGTTGTCCAAAAAGGACGTGGAACTGCAGAAATATTTTACATACCCTCATGCCACGCCCAAGCGTGGCATCTCCCGTTTACATCAACGAAAGGAGATCCCGCATCCCCCACGGGTTCCCCTCGGGAAAGTGTGGGATGACGCTCTTTTTGGACAGTCTCGGACTGTATTGAAATTTTTTAAATCAAACTTGTAAAAAACATGAACTCTTTTATATCTCATTCGTAAAGCACCACCATAATCTTTGTGCAGCACCCGACTTGTTGTATATTAACAGGGATACTTTGTTCCTCAATCAATTAACTCATAAATCTATGCTGCTATGCTTACTGTAATCATTGCTGTTGTTGTTTTGATAATCCTGGTCGCCTTTCCGGTATCCATTTATAACAAACTGGTGTCTTTACGAAACCGGTTCAAAAATGCATTCTCTCAGATAGATGTTCAGTTAAAACGACGCTACGATCTTATACCCAACCTTGTAAACGTTGCAAAGCAGTACATGTCTCATGAAAAAGAGACTCTTGAAGCAGTGATACAGGCGAGAAACCAGGCCGTGAGTTCAGAAAATGAAGTTGCTCAACAACCGGACGATCCCGAGGCGATGCAAAAACTTATGGGTGCTGAACAGTCACTTACCAGTTCTATGGGACGCCTGTTTGCCCTCTCTGAAAACTATCCGGATCTGAAGGCAAACCAGAATATGATGCAGCTCACCGAGGAGCTCACATCCACTGAAAATAAAATTGCTTTTGCCCGCCAGTCATTTAACGACTCTGTGATGAATTACAATACCGCTATCGAAAAATTTCCGAATGTGATCATCGCAAATATGTTTGGTTTTAAAGAAGCCCGGCTGTTCGAAATTGATGTGGCTGATGAGAGAGAAGCACCAAAAGTTGAATTTTAATTGCCACATCTAAAACATTAATATGGATTTTTTTGAAGCCCAGGATCGTGCCAAACAGGCCACCTGGAAACTCCTTGGGATGTATACTGCCGCGGTTGTTCTTATAATACTTTCAATCTATGTTGTATCACTTCTGCTTCTTGGCTATGCAGGGGGTGGAATTCCATCCCCGTGGCAGCCCGGACTATTCTTTTTTGTCACAGGTGTAACACTCATTCTGATTATATCCGGTACCCTGTTCCGTATTGCACAACTCCGCAAAGGTGGCAGCGCTGTGGCCGAAATGCTTGGCGGCCGAAAACTGGATTCCTCCACATCGAATCCTGCTGAACGGCAGCTTATTAATATTGTAGAGGAGATGTCCATTGCATCCGGGATCCCGGTACCGGAAATCTACCTTCTGGATAACGAAGAGAATATAAATGCGTTTGCTGCCGGATTAAGCACTGACGATGCTGCGGTGGGCGTTACACGCGGCTGCCTGGAACAGCTTAACCGGGATGAGCTTCAGGGTGTCATTGCGCACGAATTCAGCCATATTTTTAATGGAGACATGCGTTTAAATATACGTTTGATTGGAATTCTGAACGGAATCTTACTGCTTCACATCATGGGTATGATTCTACTCAGAAGTACGATGTTCAGTGGTGGACGCAGACGATCCTCAAACAACGACAGCGGCAAGGCTGTCGTTATCATGCTGGTTCTTGGAATCGCTCTGATCATCATCGGCTATATTGGAATGCTGTTTGGACGAATGATTCAGGCCGCTGTTTCGCGCCAGCGGGAATACCTCGCAGATGCGGCAGCGGTGCAATACACCCGAAATCCGGATGGAATAGCCGGCGCGCTGGAAAAAATAGGCAGAATTAAAAAGGGTGGTGAAATTAGTGACGGCCATTCTATGGAACTGAGTCACCTGTTTTTTGCGAGCAGCTTCAGTTCTGCTCTCGACCGCCTTTTTGCAACCCATCCTCCACTCGATCAGCGAATCGAGGCAATCCGGCCCGGCACCGACAAAGAACAAATCCGTAAAAAAGAGCGGATCGATAAAAGGCTCCGAAAAGACAGGGTCGAACGTCAGGAATCTGCTTCCACCGGAGAAAGGCAAAGTCCGGCAGGGCCGCTGTCGGAAACCCTGCCACTCCAGGAGATCCTTCTGGGAGCAATAGGTACCATGGATCGCAGCGGTGTAGATGCTGCATCCGTGCTGATTCGGCAAATACCGGATGAATTACGAGATGCTGCACATGAACCTTTCCGGGCAGAAGCTTTGATATACGCTCTTTTACTTGCCAGAAATGAGGATTCCACCAAAAAACTGCCCGATTGGTGTTCAGAAATCATTGAGCCTGCAATGGGTGACGAGATCGAAACTCTTCTTCATCAACTTAGTAATGCCCCGGCCCACGTTCACCTGCCACTTGCAGAAATATCAATTCCCGCTTTACGACAGATGAGTGAAAGTCAGTACGGTACATTTCGGCAGAACCTGAAGGCGATGGTTGAGCAAGATGACGAGATAACCCTGTTTGAATTTGCGCTCGAGAAACTGGTGGAGCACCGGCTCGATGCTCATTTTGATAAAGAGGAAACACTGAAAATCCGGCACCACAACCTGAAACCTCTTGGACGGGAGTTGTCTGTTGTACTGTCTTCACTTGCACACACCTCAGATACAAAACCGGAGGAGGCGTGGAAAGCCGGACTACAAGTACTGGATAACGCCGCTCCCGAAAACTCCAAATTGTTAAGTAGTGAACAAGCTTCATTGAGCGAACTGGATAAAGCGCTCACAGAATTTGCTCAGTCGGCCAACCCGGTAAAACGATACCTGATGAAAGCGATGGTTCATTGTGTGATGGCGGATGACCACCTCTCAAAGAAAGAGCTCAATCTGCTGCGGGCTATTGCAGAATCCATCGGAACACCTATTCCGCTTCATGTGATGCCAACCGATGCCTGAAAGCATAAATCTCAGAAAAGTCGTACATCAACTCCATTCAAACCTGTTTTATCAGGCTTTTTGCAACTTTTTCAGTATTGCAATTTCTTCAGCCCATCGCTCAGTGTTTGGAGTTTCCAGGACAAGTGGTATATCATTAAACCGCTCATCTTTCATAATTTTTTCAAACGGAAGCCAGCCAATATGTCCGTCGCCCAGGCTTTCATGACGGTCAACCTGGGTCCCGCACTCTTTTTTAGAATCATTCAGGTGCATTGCCATGAGTTTATCAAAGCCGATAATCTCTTCAAACTCGCTGAAGGTTTCTTCAAAACCCTTCTCAGTTGAAATATCGTACCCTGCAGCGAACGCGTGAGCCGTATCAATACAGACACCAACACGTTGTTTCTGCTCAACCTGTTCCATAATTTCCGACAAGTGCTCAAACCGAAATCCCATGTTGGTTCCCTGTCCGGCTGTATTCTCGATCACGGCTTTTACAAACTTCGTATTTTCGAGGGCAATGTTTATAGACTCCGCAATTCGCCTTAGACACTCCTTTTCGGTGATTTTATTCAGATGACTTCCGGGGTGAAAATTTAGTTTTTCAATGCCCAGAAGCTCACAACGCTGCATTTCAATCAAAAAAGCGCTGCGGGATTTTTCGAGCTTTTCCTGCTCAGGATGCCCCAAATTAATTAAGTAGCTGTCATGCGGAATAATCGCGTCCAAAGGAAAATTATGTTTCTCACAAGCCTCAATAAAGCCTTTGATATTTTCCTCAGTTAGTGGTTTTGCTTTCCATTGCCGCTGATTTTTAGTAAAAAGTGCAAACCCTGTCGCTCCAATTTCGTGTGCACGCACCGGGGCATTTTCCACACCTCCCGCAGCGCTAACGTGTGCGCCAATATATTTCATTGAAAAGGTATTATTGTTAATTAGTTGCCAAACATGTCTTCGTAATCTTCCATCGCAGCAAGGACTACTTTGCCCGCTTCTTCTTTAGAATACACGCGTTCCACGTTTACATCCATTTCTTTTCCAGGAATCATTTTATAGGTTCCGAAATAGTGGCGCAGCCGTTCAATTAAAATTTCCGGAAGATCAAGGATATCTTCAATATCCTTATAATACTGGTCGTTGCTAAGCACGGAAATAATTTTATCGTCAGCCTCGCCTTCATCAATCATGTGCAGGCCGCCAACCACACGTGCCGAAAGAATAACCTCCGACCGGTCAATGGGCCGCTCACTCAGTACGCAGATATCAAGCGGATCGCCATCACCTACATCGGTTGACGGGGAGAGCCCGCCTACCCGGTCGCCGCAATAGGTTCGGGGAATAAATCCGTACAGGGAAGGCGGTAACGAGGAACTACGCTGGGGGCGATCTACCCGCATGTACCCGGTTTTTTTATCCACCTCGTACTTGATCGTATCAAACGAAGTTATTTCTACAAAGGCATTAACGATGTTAGGAACATCGGATCCTACCTCCAGCCCGTGCCACGGGTGAGGTCTCCATCGATAAAAAGGGTTTGGAAAATTCAAGTTACTCTAAATTAAATTTTGGTTTTCGGTTAGTTAGTTCATGATAGCATTTAACTTATCGAGATTGTCCTGCACGCGCAGGGCATCAATCACGTCCCCGATGTCTCCTTTCATGATATCATCAAGGTTATAGAGCGTCAGATTGATCCTGTGATCAGTTACCCGCCCCTGGGGAAAGTTATACGTTCGAATTTTTGCGCTGCGATCGCCGGTTGATACCTGGCTTTTTCGTTCAGCAGCCCGCTCAGCCCGCAGCTTCTCCTGCTCAATTTCGTATATTTTTGTTCGCAGCATGGTCAGCGCTTTATCTTTATTTTGATGCTGTGAGCGTTCCTGCTGGCATTCTACAACAATACCCGTAGGTTCGTGTGTTAGTCGAATTGCGGAGTCCGTTTTGTTCACGTGCTGTCCCCCCGCCCCGCTCGACCTGAATGTATCTACACGTATATCCCCCATATTTAGTTCAACTTCATCCACCTCTTCCACTTCCGGCAAAACAGCAACGGTTGCCGCGGAGGTATGAACCCTGCCCTGTGATTCGGTATCAGGCACACGCTGCACGCGATGTACACCACTCTCGTATTTCATTTTTCCAAAAACTTCTCTGCCGGACAGTTCAAACACAATTTCTTTATATCCGCCCATGTCTCCTTCCTGGACAGATAAGAGTCCCATTTTCCATTTTTCGTTATCTGCATAGCGCCTGTACATTTCAAAAAGGTCGCCGGCAAATATAGCCGCCTCATCCCCGCCGGTGCCTGACCGGATTTCCACAATACAGTTTTTGGAGTCATCCGGATCTTTTGGAATCAGTTTATATTTTATTTGGTCTTCCAGTTTCTCAAGTTCTTCTTTCAGCTCCTCTGTTTCCATACGTGCCATTTCGCTGATCTCCGGATCATCATCAGCTTTCATCACCTCATTGTTTCCCTCAATTTGGTGCTGAATCTCTTTCCAGCGGTCAAAATCCTCAACCAAGTCCTTCAGCTGTGTATGCTCTTTTGTAAGTTCTGTATACTCCTTTGGCCGGTCGTATATGGAGGGATCAGCCATGGCCTGATTGATCTCATCATACCGCTCACGAATTTGCTGTAGTTTGTCTTCTAAATCCATAAATCTGACATCTGAAAATTTGCAGTCTTAAAGATACCGATTTTTTTATCTCTATATGAAAGGAATCCCCCTCAAAATTGAATGAATGTTTTGTACCTTTCTTCATTGTACATTTTAGATTGTTGAGTTGCCTATTACCCCGGCTAAACTGAATCAAAAACCTTAAACAATTCCTTTTTTTATGAACAACCGGAGTTTAACATCAGGATTCACTATTGGATTTTTGGGAGCCGGACAGCTTGCCCGGATGTCGGCCCTTCAGGCATTGCGATACGGAATACAAATCGCCTCATTTTCCGACCGCAGTGAAACCGAACCGCTTGAATATATGACTCCGCTTTCATTTAAGGGAAGTTTTGATGATGTGGATTCCATGGTCGACTTCGCAAATGCGTGTGATCTGATAACCCTCGAAAATGAATTCATCGATTCTGATATCCTTTTTGAGCTCCGCGAAAAAACCGGCACACCGATTTATCCTTCTCCCGAAACTTTTGCAAAAATTGAGAACAAAGAGATTGAAAAAAACACATTTTCTGATGCCGGGATCCCCGTAACCCCAAGCCATATTGTGAACTCTCCGGATGAGATTGAAACCTTCGCGGACGAGTTTGGATGGCCGGTAATGCTGAAATCCTCCAAAGGCGGCTACGATGGTTATGGCAACCGAACCGTTCGGCATGCGGGCGAGTCAAAAGTAGCCTTTTCGGAGCTTGGAGGTGATGCCGGAAGAGATATCCTGGCAGAGTCTTTCGTGGATTTCACACATGAGCTGGCGGTTCAGGTGGCCAGGAGTTCGGACGAAACGATGGTCTATCCCTGTGTGGAGACCGTTCAGAAAGATCACATTTGTGTGGCTGTAAAGTCGCCTGCTGAAATTGACCCTGTGTTATTTGATGAAGCCCAGCGCCTGGCAAAAGAAGCTGTTGAGGCTATTGAGGGGATCGGTATCTTTGCATTTGAATTCTTCCTGACCACTGACGGGCAGATCCTGCTAAACGAAACCGCACCGCGCCCCCACAACTCAGGCCACTACACGATTGAAGGCTGCGTGGCCTCACAGTTCGAAAATCACATCCGGGCAATCTGCAACCTGCCGCTTGGTGATTCCTCCCTGAAAGAGAATGCCGCTGTGATGATTAACCTGCTGGGCAGCCATAGTCGTACAGCCAGTGTGGAATATGCCGAAGATGCCCTTAACCTAAAAGAGGGCCACCTGCATGTGTATGGTAAAACCGGCAGCAAACCTGGCCGAAAAATGGCCCACTTTACACTTTTGGGTGATAATATGGAACAAACCTACAACAAGGCCATTGAAGCCACACTGAATATTCAGATTTAAACTTTACGGTAGCATGGTATAAGATGTAACTCTCCTTTTGTCAGGAAAATTTGAGGCTGTCCAAAAAGTGAATTAATATGAAATCAAGCTTAAATAATTTAGACATTAAATCTCTCTCTCTATTTGTATAGAGAGGGAAATAGGGTGAGTCGGAACATAGATCCTAAATTATTTAAGCGGTGTGCAAGACGTACGCCTTTTTTGGATAGCCTCGGAGAAATCATCCCTACCAATTTTTTAACCGAAATTATATAATTGCCACAAAATCAGTTTAGATCAAATTTTAACTTACAATCAAACCACAAAATCACGTGACTAATAAACCTATCATTGGCCTCGTTATGGGCAGCGACAGTGACTGGCCCACCATGAAAGAAGCGGCTGGAATCCTGGATGAATTCGAAATTCCGTATGAAAAGAAGGTTGTTTCGGCACATCGTACGCCTGATTTGATGGCGGATTACGGTAAACAGTCCCGTGAAAAAGGCCTCAGTGTGATCATTGCCGGTGCCGGCGGTGCAGCCCATTTGCCGGGCATGCTGGCTGCTTACACAACGCTTCCGGTGATTGGCGTTCCGGTGAAAACCTCTGCTCTTGGAGGAGTCGACAGCCTCTATTCCATCGTACAGATGCCAAACGGGGTTCCTGTTGCAACGGTGGCTATCGGGAAAGCCAAAAACGCCGGACTACTGGCGGCGCGTATCCTCTCGGTAACTGACAGCGATATCGCTTCAAAACTGGAGGCCTATCATAAAATGATGGCAGAGGAATCTATCAAGAAAACGGGAAATCTTACCTGATCAGATCCGCATGAACCTGGATAAGAAAACAGCTATTATCATTGTCATTGCATTGATCGGGTTCATTTCATTCAGGCTTTATATCGTATTCAATGCGCCGTCCACGGCTCCGGTGAATCAGGATCGGGATCAGGACCAAATCTCAACAGAATCTTTCCCGGTTGATCTGCCTGCCGTGTATACCGGTACCCTGCCCTGTGCAAGTTGTCCTGGGATTGATACCCATCTTTTGATCCGCGAGGATTCGTTTCGTGAGGTGAGCTGGTACCGGGAAGAAGACGACGGACCGTTTACAGAAACCGGCACCTGGGCGGTTCGGTCTGACACGCTCATCCTTGAAAATGATGACCAGGAGCGTTACAAACAATTTTTGCTCGAAGAGAACCGCGTACGGATGCTTTCGCGTGATGGCTCGGAGGTAACCGGGGAGCTTTCCGATAACTATCTCCTGGACTTTTCTCAAACGGAACAATCCATTCGTTCAAACCACCGGGACCTGCAAAATGAAGGTGTCACATTTGTGGCGGCCGGAAACGAACCGTTTTGGTCATTCAGGATTTATGGAAGCGACTCCCTCTCCTACATCACTCCTGACACCAAATTACAAGGGAGTATCATTGATAAAACCGATACAATAATTTCTGCAGAATTTGAATCAGGCAGCCAGGCTACACTCGAACTAAGCGAAGATTATTGCCGCGATTCGATGAGTGGATTCCTGTTTACTCATAGTGTTGAGGTTCAAATCGGTGAAGACTCTTTAAGTGGATGTGGCAGGATGTTGGTTGATTAGTGAGATGTAATGTTGTGGAGTTGTGAATAAATGGAATGAGTCCACTCCGAAAAGTCAGATAAAGAACGGACCTTGATAACAAGCTTAAATAATTTAGGTTTATCCTCCGTACTCACCCTAAATCCCTCTCTGTCAAATAGAGAGGGATTTAATGTCTAAATTATTTAAGCTTGTGCCATTAATTTTTAGAACGCATGACTTTTCGGAGTGGGCTCAGGAGTAGACATTAAACTTTAGTCCTGAAATGAAGTATCAATCCGTTTCGTGATCCCCTCGTAGCTGTCGATGCGCCTGTCGCGCAGGAAGGGCCAGGTTTGCCGTTGGCTGTCCACTTTGCCCGGATCGATTGTGGTGAACAAAATCTCTTCTGAGTTTCCTGCTTCGGACAGAATCTCACCAAATGGTCCGGCCACAAAGGAGTTCCCCCAGAATGAAGATGCTTTCTCGGTTCCGGTCCGGTTCACACCGGCTACAAAACACCCGTTGGCGATTGCGTGACTTCGCTGTACTGTTTTCCACGCATCCAGAAAGTGTTCTTTATCATCAGTCGTTTCGGTGTGAAGCGTGCCGATAGCCGTGGGATAGATCAACAGTTCCGCCCCTTTCAGGGCGG
>JAWLEH010000001.1:38657-88406 GCA_041686215.1 Balneolaceae bacterium
TCCACGCATCCAGAAAGTGTTCTTTATCATCAGTCGTTTCGGTGTGAAGCGTGCCGATAGCCGTGGGATAGATCAACAGTTCCGCCCCTTTCAGGGCGGTCAGCCGTGCCGCCTCCGGGAACCACTGATCCCAGCAAATGAGTGTACCGATGTTGCAATATTTGGTATCAAAAACCTTGTAGCCAAGATCTCCCGGGGTGAAGTAGAATTTCTCATGAAATCCGGGGTCTTCGGGGATATGCATTTTACGATACTTGCCCAGGTAACTTCCATCGGCATCCAACACCGCCATTGTATTAAAAAAGATACCCGGAGCTGCCTTTTCAAACACCGGAACCAACAGAATAACGCCAAGTTCACCCGCAAGCCGGGCACACCGTTTGGTCAGCGGTCCCGGAACGGCTTCAGCCCAGCTAAAATATTCCTCCTTTTGTTCAGCACAGAAATAAGTTGTGTGAAACAGCTCCTGCAGACAAATCACGTTAGCGCCCTGCCCTGCGGCATTTCGGATCAGTTCGAAGGTGTGATTAATGTTCTCATCAGGATTCTCCGTCGCTGCGGTTTGGATGAGGGCAAGATTAAAGCTTTTACGAGTCATATACTCCCGGTTGAATTATGATGATGTTTGAAGTAAATATACAAAGCATTTGACGAAATAGGTGACTTCAGAATTTACAATAGGACTTTTCGATACCTATCCGTGATCTGATTTTGAGCGCTGATGCATGCTACCAATCCATCAATCCGTAGATTCAGCGTGCAGACGAGACTACAATTCAAAGCCCTCTGCTATTCAGTTTTCCTAATTTGTTGTACAAAATTTATATTGATAGATTTGTGATTAGATAATACATATATAGAGAGTACTTTACATTGCCCATATGCTGGCTGGTTTTGTTCTGAAGGAATCCCTTTGGGGCCAGTTGATGGGTATCCCAACTCATCAGACTGCACAAGCAGCCTGCAGAAGGGCATTAATGCCCATAGGGATGCCTGTGGCGCAAAACTCTCAAAGAAATCACAGACTGAGTCAACCTTTGCACATTTCCGTATGACTACCAAAGAGTGGAACTTTATTGAATCTGTTGTGGACCGGGCAATGGTTCTGCCCGAGGAAGAGCGATCTGATTTTATTCACTCCGCCTGTGATGGGGATGAACACTTGATTAAAGAAGTTCATAAATTTTTCTCGGCCATCCACAAGGCAGATACCTTTTTTAGTGAAAGCACCCACCTTAAAGAGAAGATTGCGGAAGGGGCAGCCGCCGAACAATTTTTCAGTGAAGAAGATCCTGACCTTACAGGAGAAACGATCGGAGCTTACACCCTCACGGAGTTACTTGGAGAAGGCGGGATGGGGGCAGTATACCTCGGCAAACGAAATGACGGGCAGTTCCGGCATTCTGTAGCCATTAAACTAATCCGCAGCGGCAAAAACCGTATCGATATCCACAACCGTTTTATTCGTGAGCGACAAATACTTGCAGGATTGTCTCACGAAAATATCGCCAGGCTTTACGACGGAGGGATGAGTGAAGATGGAATCCCATATCTCATCATGGAGTATGTTGACGGCAAACCAATTGATCAATATTGTGATGAAAACATATACACGGTCAAACAAAGGATAGAATTGTTTAAATCGGTTTGCAGAGCTGCCGGTTATGCCCATAAAAACCTTGTGATTCATCACGACCTGAAGCCGGAAAATATCCTGATAACAAGGAACGGCACCGTTAAAATTATGGATTTTGGTATTGCCCGCTTGATGGACAGGTCAGTTGCCGGCGGGAATGAATCCGGCAATCAAAGTGAATCAAAATTTCTGACTTTCTCAAATGCATCTCCCGAACAAGCATCGGGTGAGAAAGTAACGACAACATCAGACATATACGCTCTCGGGGTGTTACTTTATAAACTGCTCTGTGGCGTACATCCCCTGCCACTTCGTCGCAGGAAGACGAAAGGCCAGCTGATTGATTTAATTAAACATCACTCACCGAAGTCACTCGTGCAGGCATTCGAAAGCCTGAGCGAATCCACTCAGGCCTCAATTGCGGAAAAAAGGGGCACATCACCCAAAAAGCTATGCAACCAACTTAATACCGATCTCAATGCAATTGTTTTAAAGTGTCTGTCAAAAGCTCCGCATAAACGCTATCAAACTGCAGATGACCTGTTACAGGATTTAGCTCGTTACGAAAAAGCGTATCCTCTCAAGGCTGTGGACGACTCCAAAACCTACGTTGCTAAAAAGTATATCGCGCGCAATGCCAAACCACTGATTGCCGCAACCGCATTTTGTTTGATCGCACTTCTTTCCGGCCTGTTTTACACCTACCGGATGCAGCAGCAGCGAAATATTGCGCAACTTGAAGCGAATAAAGCCAACCAGGTCACTACGTTTGTACTTGATCTTTTTAAAGGAAGTGATCCGTCCACAACCGGTGGGGACGATGTATCAGCAAGGGATTTGCTGAACCGTGGTATCGAACGAACGGAGTATCTCGAAAATCAACCGGCCGTTAAGGCCAACATGCTCGAGGTTCTTGGACGAATATTAATGCAGCTTGGTGAATACGATGAGTCACACAATTTACTATCAGAATCTATTGAATTGAGAGAGAATCACCTTGGTGGCAACCATATTGAAACTGTTTCGAGCTATGAACAGATGGGTACACTTCTGAGTGCCCGCGGTGACCTGTTTGAAGCGCGCCAGGTGCTTGAACGTACATTAGACCAGAGAAAGAACATCCAGGGGTTCGATCAATCTGCAATGTCGGAGGCCAATGCGGAACTCGCCTACGTTTACAGACGCCTTGGCATGTTCGACGAGGCTGAAACGCTCTATAGATCATTAATTGAAACCTACCGGGCTCGTTTGGGAGAAAACGATCCATTAACATTAAAAAGCCTCAGCAGCCTTGGTGTAACCATGCACGGTAAAGGGGAATTAGAAGAGGCGGAAAAGATCTACCGTGATGTGCTAACAAAGCGTGAGCAACTGTTTGATTCGGCCCATCCCGATCTCGCCATGAGTTACAACAACCTTGGCTCGTTACTGTTAAACCGGGGGCAGTTTGAGGAATCTGAAAAATACCTGACACAATCTCTTGAAATGCGAAAATCGTTATTTGGTGACGTGCACCCTAAAGTGGCTCTTACCACAAACAACCTGGGAATACTGAAACGAAACACCGGAAACCTGGAGGAAGCAGAAGAAAATTTTTCCCGTGCAATGAACATAAATCAGGAGCTCTTTGGTGATAAAGAACTTCAAACAGCTATCAATATGTTCAGCATTGCTGAACTACATTTAATGAGAGAAAACTATCAAAAGGCCCATGAACTTTACAGGGAATCAAACGCCATTTTCCAAACCCAGCTACCCGAAGGCAGCTCATTTATTGCGCGGTCAGAAATTGGAATTGGTGAATCCGGTCTCCGGCAAAACCTACTTCCGACAGACACCGCCGGCGAGCACATACTTTCAGGTGCTGACCGGGTAAAATCTATTCACCCTGAAAAATCCATAGAAACAGGACTTTCCGAAGTTGCATTAGGTAAATACTACCTTGCAACCGATCAAACCGAAGAGGCACAGAATCACCTGGAGTCAGCCTACAAAATCATATCTGATATCGAGGGAGAGTCCAGTTTCCGGTCTGCTTATGTTGAAGAACTTCTGAACGAAAACCTTGCCTCCCGCGTGGAGTAACAATGGCCGGTTTTTAACTTCAAATAAGTATGAAATAACGGTATATTAAGCGCCTGATCTTTTCAGTACTTTTTCAAATGACTTGTTAAACCACCACTAAAGACCAGATAAGCATTATTCAAGTAAAAAAGCGCTTACAATCCAGCATATTGTGCGCACAGAAATAAAAACTTTACACAATTTCATTCTACTATTTTCATGATAAACGACTATGATCATCAACCAAAAAGCAGTGTCGACTTAACCTATCTTGGCTTGAAGGGCAGAGATAATATTCACTGGAACCTGAACCCCGCACAGCTTTACGAACATGCGTTAAAAAACGGCGAAGCGTCTCTAACAAATAAAATGGCTATTCGGGTTCTTACCGGAACCTACACGGGGCGCTCTCCGAATGATAAATTTATTGTTGAGGAACCTTCCTCTTCATCACAAATAGATTGGGGCGATGTAAACAAGCCGATATCACAAGAAGCATTTGATAAGCTTCATAAAAAAATGGCCGATTACCTCTCGGATAAAGATCTCTATGTGAAAGATATGTATGCGGGTGCTGACCCTGATTATAGGTTAAACGTGCGAATTGTCAGCCAGGTGGCCTATCACGCATTGTTTGCACACAACATGTTCATTCGGCCCGATAAAGAGTCTTTAAAAAACCATCAGCCGGAATTTACCGTTCTTGCGGCTCCGCAGTTTAAAGCAGACCACGAAGTGGACGGAACCCGTAGCAGCACATTTATCCTCTGCAATTTTGATAAGAAATTGATCTTAATTGGCGGAACACTTTATTCAGGTGAAGTAAAAAAAGGAATTTTCTCTGTGCTGAACTATTTACTTCCCAAACAAAATGTAATGGCCATGCACTGCTCGGCCAATATGGATACACACGGAAACACGGCTGTCTTTTTCGGCCTTTCCGGTACGGGAAAAACAACCCTTTCTGCCGACGCAGATAAAATATTAATCGGTGATGATGAACATGGCTGGAGTGAAAACGGAATTTTTAACTTTGAAGGGGGTTGCTATGCAAAAACCATAAACCTGAAAAAAGAGAATGAACCAGAGATATTCCAGACAACACAGATGCCGGGCACCATTTTGGAGAATGTTGTATTAGATGAGGATCGTAAACCTGATTTTGATGACGACAGTCTCACACAAAATACGCGCTGCTCCTACCCGATCCACTTCATCCCGAATGCCAGTAACACCGGCAGAGGAAACCATCCGAAAGACATCATTTTTCTTACGGCTGATGCGTTTGGCATTCTGCCTCCAATATCGCGGCTTACACCTGAGCAGGCCATGTATCACTTTATCAGTGGATATACAGCCAAAGTGGCCGGTACGGAACGGGGTGTAACTGAACCCCAGGCGACGTTTTCAGCTTGTTTTGGAGCCCCTTTTATGCCTTTGCATCCAACCGTATATGCAGAACTGCTGGCGGAAAAGATACGTAAACACAACAGCAATGTGTGGCTGGTAAACACCGGGTGGACCGGCGGTCCGTATGGAACAGGCCATCGCATGAAACTCTCTTATACACGACAAATGCTATACGAAGCTATCGCCGGACACCTCAACCAGGGCGAGTACGAGACTGAACCGGTTTTCGGGCTTTCAATTCCCAAAAGAATTGCCGGTATTCCGGATGACATATTGAATCCGCGAAACACCTGGAGTGATAAAAACGCATATGACAAAAAAGCGGGACAGCTTGCAGCCATGTTCACCAAAAACTTTGAACAGTTTAATAAAAAAGCTGCACATAAAATCAGGGAGGCCGGCCCTGTAATAGCCTGACAAGTTTCGTTTCAGTCCATAAATGATGTGCACACCTTAGAACGTGAGTTCGATTCTAAAAAGCCTCCCTTAATAAATGGGGATTCGGGAAGCTGTTTACCTGTTCTGTAGAAAAACCTCCGGGGTATGTGTTTTTATTGAGATCAAGTTCTCCGTACATTACAGTTCTTTGCCTATTATAAACCAGTTTTTTAATGAGTACTACAACCTACCCGGATTTTACACAAACCATACCCATCGACCACGTTGGCGTGAACGAACGCGTAGCGAGGCTGAACAGCCGAAGTATCAAAAAAGAGTCAAAACTTCAGGGTTTGAAGCTTGCACTCAGTATGATTGACCACACGACCCTGGAAGGAAAAGATTCCGCGGGCAAAGTGATTCAGCTCTGTCGTAAAGCGCTCACCCCGTACGCCCCTATGCCGGATTTACCATCGGTAGCCGCCGTTTGTGTCTACCCTACCATGGTATCAACGGCAAAAAATATAGTCGGCGGATCGTCCGTGAAAGTTGCAAGTGTAGCTACCGCATTTCCGAGCGGTATGTCCACCTTGCAAGCCAAGCTGGATGATGTAAAATTTGCAGTGGACGAAGGTGCGGATGAAATTGATATGGTGATATCCCGTGGAGAATTTCTGAAGGGCAATTACACCTTTGTTTTTGATGAAATTGCCGCTATTAAAGAAGCGTGCGGTGAGGCCCACCTGAAAGTAATTCTTGAAACCGGTGAGCTGGAAACATTCACAAACGTCCGAAAAGCAAGCGACCTGGCTATGCACGCCGGGGCTGATTTCATCAAAACCTCCACCGGGAAAGTCAGCCCGGCCGCTACCCAGCCTGTTACTCTTGTAATGCTTGAAGCCATCCGTGATTACTACCGTAAAACGGGCCGGATGGTAGGCATGAAACCTGCCGGCGGTATCCGTAAAGCGAAGGAAGCGCTCCAATATCTTGTACTTGTAAAGGAAACCCTGGGTGCACAGTGGCTCTCAAACGAGTGGTTCCGGTTTGGTGCCAGCTCACTAACCAACGATCTGTTGATGCAGATTGTGAAGCAAGAAACGGGTGTTTATCAAAGCAGCATCTATTTTTCAAACGATTAATCGTTTATATATAAACAGGCCACACATTTATTTCAGGATAACCTATTGTTCGTCCAGTTATGTCAACAAAAGATTCAACACAAGAAACACAACAACATCGGAAAGTGAACGGATCACCTAAGCCCTCATCACCGAATGCCGATCTGAAGCCCGACTTTTCAACCTTTTGGAAGTATAGCAGCGCACCGGAAAGCAGTGATAAGGTAGAAATTCGCTCATCATACGGCCACTTTATCAACGGAGTGTTCACTGAACCGGCAAAAGGCAGGTTTTTTTCATCAATCAACCCCGCTACTGAGGACGTACTAACCGAAATTGCGGAGGGCACATCAGAAGATGTGGATAAAGCGGTGAAAGCAGCCCGTACAGCATTTGAAAAATCATGGAGTAAATTAACCGCCAAAGAACGGGGTAAATATATATTCAGAATTGCCCGGATGATACAGGAGCGCTCCCGCGAACTTGCCATTACAGAATCTTTGGATGGGGGCAAACCTATTCGGGAATCACGCGATGTGGACGTTCCACTTGCTGCAGCCTATTTTTTCTATTATGCCGGCTGGGCAGATAAATTGGATTACGCCTTCCCCGGTCGAAAAGCAGAACCGGTTGGTGTATGCGGGCAGATTATCCCCTGGAATTTCCCCCTTTTGATGTTGGCCTGGAAAATAGCACCTGCCCTTGCCACAGGAAATACGGTTGTATTGAAACCGGCTGAAACCACATCAGTAACAGCTCTGAAGTTTGCGGAAATCTGCCGCGATGCGGGCTTGCCCGACGGTGTTGTTAATATCGTAACCGGGGCCGGGCAAACCGGATCGGCAATAGTGAATCACCCCGGTATCGATAAAATTGCCTTTACCGGGTCCACAAACGTGGGCAAAATCATTCAAAAATCATTGGCCGGTACCGATAAGAAATATACTCTTGAACTGGGTGGAAAAGGTGCAAATATTGTGTTTGAAGACGCATCCATCGACCAGGCGGTAGAAGGTATC
The DNA here is from genome assembly GCA_041686215.1 of Balneolaceae bacterium. Classification (GTDB taxonomy): domain Bacteria; phylum Bacteroidota; class Rhodothermia; order Balneolales; family Balneolaceae; genus SW132. Next base: position 46,286 of record JAWLEH010000001.1, read on the forward strand.
ATTAACGCCATCTTTTTCAACCAGGGGCATGTCTGTTGTGCTGGATCACGATTGCTTGTTCAAGAGGGTATTTCTGATCTTCTGATACACAAACTGAAAGACCGGATGGAAACGCTGATTGTCGGCGATCCGCTCGATAAAAATACCGATATCGGCGCCATCAACTCTAAAGCACAATTAGAGCGGATTTCCAATTATATCGAAATTGGGAAAAATGAAGGAGCTGAACTGTATCAAAGCTCCTGCGATATTCCCGAAAATGGGTTCTATTGCCGGCCTACTATATTTACAGGTGTTTCCCAAAGTAACCGAATTGTTCAGGAAGAAATCTTTGGTCCAGTCTTAACGGTTCAAACTTTTCGCACACCATCCGAAGCGACCGAAAAAGCCAATAACACGCCATATGGTCTTTCAAGCGGAATCTGGACAGACCGTGGTTCGAAAATATTCAACATCGGCAGCCACATGGATTCGGGCGTGGTCTGGGCCAATACATTTAACAAGTTCGACCCAACTTCTCCTTTTGGCGGCTACAAAGAGAGCGGTGTGGGACGTGAAGGCGGCCTTCATGGACTCTACCCGTACGTAAACCTCGTTTAATACTTTAAACCATTTTTTGATCACGATGAGTAACAGATCTCCGATACTGAAAACATATAAAACCTATGTCGGCGGGGCATTTCCGAGAAGTGAATCGGGACATACCTTTCCGCTTAAAAATCAAAAGGATCAAACCATTGCGAACGTTTGCCGGTGCACACGCAAGGATGTTCGCGATGCCGTGGTTAAAGCACGCGATGCACAACCCGGCTGGGCGGGCAGATCGGCCTATAACCGGGGACAGATTTTGTACCGAATTGCGGAAATGCTGGAGGGCAGGAAGGATCAGTTTACAGATGAGATGATTCTGATGGGTATTAAAAAGAAAGTGGCCCTATCAGACGTTGAAACTTCCATCGACCGTTTGATCTATTATGCCGGATGGACGGATAAAATTAGCCAGGTATTTGGCAGTGTGAACCCCGTTGCGAGCAGCCACTTTAATTTCAGCATGCCAGATGCCACCGGGTTGATCGGGATTATAGCCCCCGGTGACTCTCCCCTGGCCGGACTGGTAAGCATGCTCGCCCCGGTAATTGCAGGAGGAAACAGTGCAGTAGTTCTTGCTTCATCCACATATCCTCTTTGTGCTGTAAGTTTTGGTGAAGTGCTGCACGCTTCTGATGTTCCCGGGGGAGTTGTAAACATTCTTACAGGATATCAGTCTGAGATGATACCCCACCTGAGTTCACATATGGATGTGAACGGTTTGTTTAATGCTAACAATAATCAGGGTATAAGGAAACAAATAGATGAAAATTGTGCTTTAAATGTAAAACGCCGCAGGCATTTAGATGTATCCGACTGGTCGGATGCTTCACACGAATCACCATACCTGATCATGGATTTCCAGGAGATTAAAACCACCTGGCATCCGGTGGGTGTGTAACCTTAGTTATACAATCTTTTATGCGAAAATATTGGGTATTAATTGTTGTTTCAGGTTTACTTATATCGGCATGTGCAACAACTGAAAGCAGTACGGAAGAGTCGGCATCACCAGACAGTGAAGAAAGCGGAAACCTTGCAGATGATTATATTGATGAAGAACTGGATGACACCGAAAGCATGCTTTTGCAAACCAGAAGTTCTTTAAGCAACCACTACTCTGGTGATCTGGTATTTATCCCTGATATCTATCTGGAGGAAATTGTTGTTGAAGAGAGAGAGCGGGATCCTTATGCCGGATTCAGAGTTCAGTTACTTAGCACCCGCGATGTTGCCGAAGCGGACTCCGTGAGAGATCATTTTGTGTCCTGGGCAGATTCTGTGATCAGCGGTTATGAAGCTGATGCCTATGTTGTGTTCAGATCACCCAATTACAGGGTGCGTGCAGGGGATTTCCGAGATCGTGAACAAGCCATTCACTTCTCAGGGCTTTTGAAAAGCCGCTACCCCGATGCCTGGGTTGTCCATGAACGCATCGAGCCATCAAACGTACCCGTCGATACCACAGAAATTCGCTTGAAGAGCCTGCAGGAGATTGAAATGGAACAAGAAATGGAAATGATTGAGATAGACGACTCAGATAATTAATCTATCAAGCAGTTTAGAAACCTAAGTTCGATTCTTATTCTGTATCAAAGTGCATCAAAAGTGAGGCTGTCCAAAAAAGTGAAAAAACATATGAGCTAGCTTAAATAATTTAGCCCTTAAATCCCTCTCTTTAAGATAGAGAGGGAAATAGGGTGAGTATGGAGAATAAACTTAAATTATTTAAGCGATGCTCGATGATTTATATTTTTTGGACAGTTTCAGCCTCTAATATTGATTTTTAGAATCGAACTAAGATCAAAAACTTTTCAACTCGTTAAAGATTTGGCAAAACTCAAACTCGACCTCCACGACATTTATAATAAAGGCGACCGAATCGATACCGAACTGCACCGTATTATCAACGAGGCTATAGAAAAGAAAATCAAAACAGTAGAGATTATACCCGGAAAAGGTTCGGGACAGTTAAAAAAGCGCGTGCTGAAATTTTTGGATCAGAAAAAGATCAAACAAAAATACCACAGGATTGACAAAGACAGTAAAAACCACGGCCGCCTTTTTGTCTATTTCAAGCATTGATTAACTGGAACCAATGGTTTTGACTTAAATCACTATACATTAAACCTGAACAGCATCACGTCGCCATCTTTTACGACATACTCCTTTCCTTCCTGCCTCATTTTACCGGCTTCTCTGGCTGCTTTTTCCGACTTAAGTTCTGAATAATCTATATAGGCTATGGTTTCGGCCCTAATGAACCCCCGCTCAAAATCGGTGTGAATCACTCCGGCGGCCTGAGGGGCTTTGGTTCCTTCCCTTATCGTCCAGGCCCGTACTTCTTTCGGCCCGGCTGTAAAATAGGTGATCAGCCCGAGATTGCTATAGGCGGCCTGAATCAACCGGTCGAGTCCGGCACTGTCCAGGCCCAACTCTTCCAGGAACATTTCTTTTTCATCGTCATCAAGTTCGGCAATTTCAGCCTCAATCTTTGCACAAAATGTAACCACTTCGTCATCATGTTCAGCAGCTATCTTTTTAACCTCATCAACCCACTCATTTCCTGAGTTGATATCCCCTTCAGAAACATTACAGGCATACAGTACGGGTTTGGCCGAAAGCAGGAAAAGATCTTTATAGGCTTCTCTCTCCTCTTCATCAGCATCGAATGTGCGTGCAGTATTTCCCTCTTCGAGATGAGCCTGAAGACGTTTCACAACAGCCAGCTGGGCCGTGATATTTTTATCGCCGCCTTTCGACTGTTTTTTCAGCGTATCGACACGTTTTTCTACGGTCTCCAGATCTTTTAAAATCAATTCGTCTTCAATGATGTGAATATCACGTTCAGGGTCAACGGAACCTTCCACGTGGATCACATCTCCGTCATCAAAGCAACGGACAACATGCACAATCAGGTCCACTTCACGAATATGAGACAAAAACGCATTTCCTTTCCCTTTACCTTCAGATGCTCCTTTCACCAGTCCGGCTATATCCACAAATTCGATGGTAGCGGGCATCGTCTGCTTCGGATCTACCAATTCAGAAAGACGATCCAGCCGTTCATCCGGGACGGTCACAAGTCCCACATTTGGATCAATTGTGCAAAAAGGAAAGTTTGCAGATTCAGCACCTGCATTACTGAGTGCATTAAACAGTGTGGATTTTCCTACGTTAGGTAATCCTACAATTCCACATTTTAAACTCATAGTATGTCGATAAAATATTTAGAAAAAATAAGTGAGGGCTGGTTAATCCAGCGATACCTGATGTATGAATCTTTTTTCCGGCAATCTTACGGCCGTTAATTTCCCCAGGCCGGGGCGTTTATAAACGCAACCGGTATCAATTCCTATCATTTTTTGCTGTTGTATAGGAAACGGCTGGGGTGTGTGTCCGAAAACCACCGTCTTTTCCCACGGCGGAGCAAAAGCATTTAAATGCTCCCGTCCCCAAAAAAAGTAATCATGAGCGGATGCATCTTCCTTACTCTCTTCCACGGTGAGCGTGGGCGGAATTCCGGCATGAACAAAAAAGTAATTTTCGGTTTCGAAATAGAGCCGGGTACGTTTAAAGAATTCAAGATGAGATTCGGGGATGTCCTTTAGCTCCGCACCTTTGCCATAGGAGTTCAGCGTTGACTGACCGCCGTTAAGCATCCAGTTACGGGTATTCCCAGTTTCCAATGCATCCAGCAGCATTACTTCGTGGTTACCCCTTAAAAAAACAGTTTTGCGTTCCTGCTTCACTTTCAGAAGAAAATCCACAACCTCACGGGAATCTGGACCACGGTCGATGTAATCTCCTACAAACAAGTGTATATACTTTTCATAGGGTTCGAGCTTTTCCCAAAGTGCTTTAAGTGATTTAGAACATCCGTGAATGTCACCAATTGCGACAATTTGATCTGTCATTTAACTTCTTGAAGTTTCAATTAGTCCTCGCCCTTTTTTCTCAATGCGTCCTTTTTCATTCAGATCGGTCAGAATAGCATCTAATATTCCATTTACGAATGTTCCGCTGTTACGGGTTGAATAGGATTTAGCAAGCTCTATGGCTTCATTGATAGTCACCTTTGTAGGTATCTCTTCAAAAAAGAGAAATTCAGCGATTGCCATACGCAAAATCAATTTATCGAGAGTGGCCAGACGGTTCACTTCCCAGTTTTTAATGTGGCTGGAGATGATCTCATCAAACTCACTTTTATGATCAGTTGACTGAAGGATTACTTCATTGGCAAACGAGATGGCTTCTGAATCACTTGTTAACAGAGTTTTTACGATTTGCTGAGACACTTCTGCCCTTGTATTTGCCCCTACTTCAATGGCATAAATTGAGCGAAGTGCTGCTTCCCTCGCTTTTCTTCTGTTCATCATACGATTTTTCAAAATTCAAAAAGAGCAGAAAAATACAAACCTTTAGACTCAGCCGAAAGAACTCTCTTTTTTTTCGTTGCATTTATTCCGGTCTTCCCCCTATCTTAATAGCCTCGATCGGATATTCGATTTGGGTTCATAGCTCAGTTGGTTAGAGCGTTGCATTGACATTGCAGAGGTCGGCAGTTCGAATCTGCCTGAACCCACACTATCTGTCTGCTGTAAATATTTATACAGCATTCTATTCCAGGGTACTTCAGCAGGCTAAATTGAATTACTATATACTATTTTGTTTAACCTATTTCTTCTTCTCGCCCAAAACGAAGGTAAACCGATAGCATGTCCCGTTAGTACCATCAACTTCCAGATCGGCTTCAAGCTGGCTGGTGAGAGTTTTGATCAATAAAACTCCCAGAGACTCGGTATCCAGTTCTTCAAATGGTTCATTCAGCCCGATCCCATTATCTGATATCTCAATGGTGGCCTCCCCATTGCTGCGTGTTAATTTTATCCGGATTACCGGGTTGGGATGGTCATCCTGAAACGCATATTTAAGAGAGTTGGTAACAATTTCATTGATAATCAGCCCGCAAGGAACAGCTTTTTTGATTGGCAGCTTAACCGGGACTGTATCAAACTGAATATCAATCTGCTTTGGAGATTGCCGCTGAGAAGAAACGATAACATCAATCAGTTCCCGGGCATAGTCACCAAAATCGATATCTGAAAGACTCTCGTTCTGGTAGAGTTTTTCGTGAATGAGGCCCATTGAATTTATCCTGAGCTGACTGTCGCGAAGAGCAGCTTTCGCGTCCTCATTTTTCAAATTATGATACTGAAGTTCAAGAAGGCCTGTTATCACAGCAAGATTGTTTTTTACCCTGTGATGTATCTCGGCAAGCAGAATTTCTTTCTCTTCAAGGGAATGTATCACCTTCTCCTCGGCCTGTATTCTATCAGTAATATCCATATAAATTCCGAACATACCGATGGTTTTCCCTTTAACCATAACCGGGACCCCATAGATGAGTACATCAATCAGCTCACCGCTTTTCGTGCGTCGTTTTTTGGTGAGTGTGAACGTTTCTTCGCGTTCGGCCAGCGAGCGGGCATGCTCCAGATCTTCTTCAGGAACAATCAGTTTATCAAGATCTTCACCTTCAATTTCTTCAGATGAAAAGCCGAACATTGCCTCAAAACTATCATTCACCTGTCTTATATTGGAACCCTCATCCAGTAACACAATGCCAAGGGGTGAATTTTTAAAGAGCTGTTCAAACAGTTCTTCGTTTCTGCGAAGCGTCTCCTCCCTCTCCATGGTTTCAGTAATATCCCTCGCAACGGCAATGATCACGTCATGACCAAAAAAAGTGCCTTTGGTGAGTTTTATCTCTTTAGGAAAAATTTCTCCGTTCTTCCGTTTACCCCACCAGCGGAAGTTTTGATCAATTCCTGCAACAGCACGTTCAAATTTTTGCATGGTTTTTTCAATGTCCACTTTATTTTCCGCCGCCAAAAAGGATGGACCTTTACCGAGAATTTCTTCCTTATCGTAGCCATACATCTCAAGAACAGCTTTGTTTACCTCAATAAATATTCCGTCAAGATCCAGGATATATATACTGTCTGTGATTGAATCAAAAAGAGATTGGTAGCTGTCAACCGAAAGCTTAAAATTCTCAAGTGCTTTCACCTGGCTGGTTTGATCAACTAAGACCCCCAAAAGCTTATTCCGCCCGCTACTTTTAAATGCGGAGCCATAGGTTCGTACGTGGCGTACCTCTCCGGTTTTTGATATAATTCTGAGTCCAATTTCAAATGAATCACGCTTTGTTTTTTCCCATTGCCTTCTCAGTCTTGTAATCCATTTCCTGTCATCAGGATGAATCAGATCATTCAAAGAAACATCTTTCGTAAGTTTCTGAGGGGTATAGCCAGTAATTTCTCCAAGTCTGGGATTTGCATATGTAAATCGGGTTCCATCAACCACATACATACCTGCAAACGACTGCTCACTCATCACCCGGAATTTATTCTCCGAAAGGTGCCGGCTTAACTCTGAATTTTTTACCTCAGTAACATCCTCAATTATTGAACATACCCCGGCAATATCTCCCTTTGAGTCCAGTAGTGCAGAGTTATGCCAAATACAGCTTACTTTACGCCCGGCGCGATTGGTATGACTGGATTCGAGTTTGAAGAGTTCGGCTGCCTTACCGGCTGTCTGACTCAATTTATCCTTAAAATTCTGGATGAACGTTTGATTGAGAAATGGGATATCAGCAATCTTTTTTCCTGTGATATTCCTGTTCGAAGTTTCGAAAATTTCCGCTGCTTTTACTGAAGTATGCCGCACCTCAAGGTCTTTGCTCCACTCTATCAAGCCAAACGGTGTACTTGACCCGGGCAGGTGTATGGCCGGAAGCTGATTTTGCATGACCTGTGCCAGGTCCTGGATATCACTTAAATCATGTGCAAGTGCAAGTCTGGAAGGCTCACCGTGGAATCGAAATTCCTGGCTTGTAAACTGAACCAGCCACTGATCTCCCGATTTATTTTTGTGAAGCCAAAGATCGTTCGGAAATACTTTTAAACTCTTAAACTGTTCTGACTCGTGAGTTTTTGGTGATATTTTTTCACCAAGATCCGTGATTTTCATCTTTTGAAACTCTTCCCGGCTGAACCCATATTTTTCGATGGTCGCACTGTTTACATCCATAATTTTAAGTGTATTAAAATTGTAGATGAACATTGCGATTTCTTCAAAAAACGATGTGTAACCCTGATTGGTAATTTGACTTCTCATATCAGTATGTATTTTCCCAAAGCATTATGGCGAACCAATGTTTGTTGCTTGATAATACAACTTACCTATGTTCACATTAGTAACGGCCAATTCCTTTTTTATGGTCTCTGTAGATTGATGTAGTAGTAAAAAATACTTCTGCAGGTGCCGGGCCCCCTTTCCGGCCTTGTACATTAAAGTTTAATGCTACTAAATGATTTCGTATTTTTTCTTTTGTTACTTCCTTGATACATAAATCAATATATTAAATTTAATTTCTTTACAAAGAGCTATTTAAAACCTGATGCCAAAAGATTCTATAACGCTCACCTTACCCGACGGCGCAAAAAAAACATTTCCTGCAAACACTACCGGCTTCGATGTTGCGGAGAGTATCTCAAAAGGTCTTGCCCGGAATGCATTAAGCATTACCTATAATGATCAAATTCTGGATCTCGACCGCCCCCTGACCGACGATGGTGAAATCAGTATTAATACATGGGATAATGAAGATGGCAAATATACGTTTTGGCACTCATCAGCCCACCTTTTAGCCGAAGCAATCCAGGAACTCTACCCGGATGCAAAATTTGGGATCGGTCCGCCGATTGAAAATGGTTTTTATTATGACATTGATTTTGGTGATCGCCACTTCGGGCAGGATCAGCTTGAAGAGGTTGAACAAAAAATGATTGAGCTGGCCCGCAACAAATCAGAATTTACCCGGAAGGAAGTTGACCAGGAAGAAGCTCTTGAATTTTACAAAGAGCACGACAACGAGTATAAAATTGATTTAATTGAAGATCTGGAAGATCAGCAGATCACATTTTACACCCAGGGATCATTTACTGATTTATGCCGAGGGCCACATATTCCGCACACCGGACTGATCAAAGCTGTGAAACTGACCAGTCTTGCGGGTGCCTATTGGCGCGGAGATGTAGATAGCAAACAGCTAACACGTATTTACGGGGTCTCTTTCCCTAAGCAAAAGCTTTTAAAAAAGCACCTTGAACAGTTAGAAGAAGCGAAACGCCGTGACCATAAAAAACTCGGCAAAGAGCTAAAAATTTATATGATGGACCAGATGGTAGGCCCCGGCCTTCCACTATGGCTCCCCAATGGTACAACTCTGCGGCGAACTCTTGAAGCCTTTTTGCGTGAAGAACAGTTGAAACGCGGCTACCAGGAGGTTATTACGCCTCACATTGCCAACCTTGAGCTCTACAAAACATCAGGGCATTACCCCTACTACCAGGATTCTCAGTTTAATCCATTTGGAGTTGAGGGACAGGAGTATATGCTAAAGCCGATGAACTGCCCGCATCACCACAGAATATTTTCATCAGATCTTAGAAGCTACCGGGAGCTGCCCATTCGCCTTGCTGAATTTGGATCGGTCTATCGCTATGAGCAGTCCGGAGAGTTAAATGGCCTCTCGCGTGTTCGCGGATTTACACAGGATGATGCCCACATATACTGTACGCATGATCAGCTAAAAGACGAAATAAAAAACACGATCGAACTCACACAGCATGTCTTTAGCACGTTCGGAATGCCCGTAGACATCCGACTCTCATTCCGCGATGACAATGAGAATAAATACGGCGGAAATGCAAAGTATTGGGATCGCGCTCAAGAAGAGATCCGCGAGGTTGCCGATGAAATGGAGCTGGATTACCGTGTAGCGAGGGGTGAAGCAAGTTTCTACGGACCCAAAATTGATTTTATCATCCGCGATGCAATCGGCCGGAAATGGCAGCTCGGAACCGTTCAGGTGGATTATGTGATGCCCGAACGATTTGACCTCACCTACGTTGGATCCGACAATGAAAAGCACCGTCCGGTTATTATACACCGTGCGCCATTTGGTTCCATGGAACGATTTGTGAGTATATTAATAGAACATTTTGCCGGAGATTTTCCACTTTGGCTCTCTCCCCTGCAGGTGAAAGTGCTGCCGATTTCTGAAGATTATGCTGATTATGCAAACCAGGTACATCAGAAACTACAGGAACTCGGTTTACGAGTAGAAACCGATCACCGGGCTGAAAAGGTAGGGGCAAAAATCCGCGATGCAGAGGAGAATAAAACACCATACATGGTAATTGTTGGCTCAGAAGAGGAAAATGCCAAAACCGTATCCGTCAGAAGGCACAAACAGGGAGACATTGGAACGTTTTCCCTTAAAGATTTTATTTATAAATTAGATACCGAAGTGAAGGAAAAACACCTTCCTCCTACACAGAACAATTAATAAAATACAGAGGTAAACTTATCGCAAGACGTAGAATCCAACGAAGAAAGCGGAATGACGACCGTCCGAATATCAATGACGAGATTCGGGCTGATAAAGTACGGTTAATCCGTCCGGATGAAGAGCATGAAATTGTTTCGCTTGACCGCGCCCTGGAAATTGCTGAACAGTTTAAACTGGACCTGGTTGAGGTAGCACCCAACGCCAAACCGCCGGTTTGTAAAATCATTGATTTCGGCAAATTCATGTACGAAAAGAAAAAGAAGGAGAAAGAGGCAAAGAAGAAGCAGCATACCATACAGGTAAAAGAGTTGCGCTTTCGTCCACAAACCGATGATCACGACCTTGAGTTTAAAACGCGCCATGCACGCGAATTCCTTGAAGGCGGCGACAAAGTAAAAGCTACCGTTCAATTCAGGGGCCGGGACATGCTCTATACAGACCAGGGTAAAGAGCTGTTGAAAAACCTTGCTGAAGAGCTTGAAGACGTCAGCAAAATTGAATCGAATCCTACCATGGAAGGGCGCCGGATGATCATGGTACTGGCACCTGAGAAAAATTAAGCCGGACTTTATTCAGCGTTATTATTTCCCTATCTTAAAAGTCTTTGAAATTTTTCAGGAAATAGAATAACTATGCCAAAAATGAAATCGAACAGTGGCGCTAAAAAGCGTTTCAAGCGAACCGGTTCCGGTAAGCTCAAACGAAAAAAAGCTTTTAAACGCCATATTCTTACTAAGAAATCACCTAAACGGAAAAATCAGCTGGGAAAGAGCACATTGGTACATGAAAATGACCAAAAGTCGATCGAAAAACTCCTTCCCTACAGCTAAGTTTTCTTTGAAATATTAACATTTAAAACGTTTCAAAATGCCACGATCAAGAAATTTGGTGGCTTCCCGTCGCCGTCGCCGGAAGATTTTAAACAAGGCGAAAGGTTACTGGGGCAGACGTAAAAACGTTTATACTGTAGCTAAAAACGCGGTAGAAAAAGGTATGCTATACCAATACCGCGACCGGAAAAACCGTAAAAGGAATTTCCGCAGGCTCTGGATTACACGTATTAATGCCGCTGCCCGGTTGAACGGAACCACCTACTCAAAACTCATCCATGGTATGAAAACCAATGAGATGGAAATCAACCGGAAAATGCTCGCGGACATTGCAGTACGTGATCCCGAAACATTTTCTGAAATTGTGAAAACAGCCTCCGCATAAAGGCTTTTTTCATGAAATTTAAACCGGCAGTTTCATTCATTTGAACTGTCGGTTTTTTTATATTTACACCCGTCATATTTACGATAAACCGGGTACCTTACATTTCATTTAACCAACCGTACTTTCGTCCAACTTTTTACCAGCTATGATTGAAAAAATTGATGATCTGAAACAGGAGATATCAAACTTTACGATTGAAAACCGGGATGATCTCGAAAATTTCAGACTGCAATTTTTGTCGCGCAACGGGGCTGTCCAGGATATGTTTAAGCTGATGAGCGACGTGCCAAACGAAGAGAAGGCAGCGGTTGGCAAAGCAATGAATGAAGTAAAAAATCTTGCTCAGGAACGCTTTGACAATGCTAAAGATCATCTGCATCAACAAATAGAGAAAACATTCGGGGCCAAAGATGATATCTCTCTGCCGGTACAACCAACTTATACCGGTTCGCTGCACCCGCTTACACGTGCACTCGACGAAATTAAACAGATCTTTTTAAGACTTGGTTTTAATATTGCGGACGGACCTGAACTGGAAGATGATTTCCACAATTTTACGGCCCTGAACTTTCCACCCGATCATCCAGCACGCGATATGCAGGACACGTTTTTCATTCGCAGGTCGGATGAAAATCCCGATGAGAACCGCGTACTTCGCACACACACTTCGCCGGTTCAAATTCGATTAATGAAAAACAAGCCGCTTCCTATCCGTTCAATCATGCCTGGACGCGTTTATCGAAACGAAGCTGTTACCGCAAAATCCTACTTCCAGTTTAACCAGGTGGAAGGCCTTTATGTAGACAAAAATGTGACACTTGGGGAGCTGATCGAAACCCTGGTTATGTTTGCCAAACTAATGTATGGCAGCAATGTGAAATATCGGGTCCGTCCCTCCTACTTTCCATTCACCGAACCCAGTATGGAGATGGATATCTGGTGGGAAAATGAAAAAGGCGGCCAATGGCTGGAAATCCTCGGAGCCGGCATGGTAGACCCCAACGTATTTGATGCCGTGGACGTAGACTCTGAAACCTACACCGGGTTTGCTTTCGGTATGGGAGTTGACCGTATCGCCCTGCTCCGTTACGGAATAGACGATATCCGTACCCTCTACGAAAACGACATTCGTGTGCTCCGGCAATTCAAGTAATTTCACTGATCTCAAGAATTCTCTTTCACACTACACTATTCTATGAAAATTTCTATAAACTGGCTCCGACAGTATGTTGAAACCGATCTGTCCGCTGAAGAGATTGCGGATAAACTGACTCTACTTGGCCTCGAGGTCGAGGAGATTGAAAAGGTCGGTAACTCTTTCAATAAGATGGTTGTGGGCCACGTAAAGGACGTTCGATCTCACCCCAATGCCGATAAACTTCAGATTTGTGATGTGGATACAGGCAAGAAAACCTCGCAGATTATTTGTGGGGCACCCAATGTGGCTGCGGGTCAAAAAGTGGCTGTGGCAACCGTGGGCGCCACCATGCCTGAACCCGGACCGGATGGTTCCTACCTGACCATTAAAAAAGTGAAGTTGCGCGGTGAGTCTTCCGAAGGAATGATCTGTTCAGAGGCTGAACTGGGACTCAGCGACGATCACTCCGGCATCATGGTACTTGATGATAGTTTTGAAACCGGCACAACGCTAAGCGAGGCGCTGGGTACTGAAAATGACACGGTACTGGAAATCGGCCTCACTCCCAACCGGCCTGATGCCGCCTGTCACGTAGGTGTTGCCAGGGATCTTGCTGCAGTATTAGATACGGAATTATCTGCTCCTTATGAATTCCCGGAAGCCGCATCATCCGATCTTTCAGACGAGATCACGATTGATATTAAAAACCCGGAAAAATGTCCGCGCTACACGGCATTTATGGTAAAAAATGTGGAGGTAAAAGAGTCGCCCAACTGGCTCAAAAAGAGGCTGCGCTCTATCGGGCTCCGACCCATCAATAATGTCGTGGATGTTACAAATTTCATTCTTCATGAAATCGGGCAGCCGCTGCACGCCTTTGATTACGATCGGTTATCCGGTAAAAAGATTGTCGTTAAAGATTTTGACAAAAGTAAAACGTTCACCACTCTTGATAGTGTTGAGAGAGATGTTCCGGCAGGTACTCTTTTTATCTGTGATGGAGAGAAACCGGTGGCAATTGCCGGTATCATGGGGGGAGAAGAATCGGAAGTAAGCAACGACACAAAAAATGTTTTAATTGAAAGTGCTTATTTCGACCCCTCATCAACCCGAAAAGCCTCCAAAAGGCTTGCACTACAGACCGACAGTTCCTACCGGTTTGAACGCGGTATAGACCCTGCCATGCAGCCGAAAGCTGCGAAAAGAGCTGCCGAACTGATTGCAGAAGTCTCTGGCGGAGAAGTTATGGCCGGTTATGCTGATATTCACCCAAATCCTTCATCACAACAAACTCTTACCGTTCGTGTTTCACGGGTGAACCACATTCTTGGAACCGACATCAGCAAAGATGAAGTAAAAAGGATACTTGAAAATCTCGAATTCAAAACGGAAAATAAGGATGACGATACATTATCGTGCGTGATCCCACCTTTTCGTCCTGATGTAACCCGTGAGATTGATCTCGTGGAAGAGGTCGGCCGCGTTTTTGACTATAACAATATTCCCAAACCCGACTCCGCTCCTTTTGTTACTCCCGAGCCACTCACGGAATGGGAGCAGCTTAATAACCAGGTTCGAAGCATTGCGGTATCGCTCTCTTACAAAGAGATCTCTACCAATTCACTGCTCTCCAAAAAAGAGGCCGGGCTTCTGGCGGATGAATCGAAACAGATTGCTACCCTCAACCCGGTTTCCCAGGAGAATACCACACTTCGAACCAGTCTTGCAGGCGGATTTCTGAAAGCGGTGACCTACAACCTTCACCGAAATGAAAACAGGCTCCGGTTTTTTGAAATTGGTCATGTATTTGAGAAATCAGATAACGGAACCTGGCTGGAAGGAGTAAAAGAACATTCTCACCTGCTTCTGGGGCTATCCGGCTATAAAAACAAAGAGAGCTGGACCGGGGAAGCTGAGTCATTTACCCTTTTTGATCTAAAAGCGGACCTTGAAGCTCTTTTTGAGTCGCTTGGAATCAGGAATGAACTCACCACGAAAACAGAAGACAACTATTCGCTTTTGTACAATTATGGTGATACTCTTGTGGCCACCCTTTCTATAGTAGATGAAACCACCCGCAAAGGGTTTGATGTAGACACGGAAGCTTTCATAGCCGAGGTGGATATCACGGCTCTTTCACAGCTCGATATACTGGCGCAGGAGACCCGGTTCACAAAAGTATCAAAGTACCCTGCGTTTGATTTTGATGCCGCTTTTGTCGTGAATTCTGACGTGCGCGCAGGAGATCTTGAACAAACTATCCGTGAAGAAGCAGGATCCGCACTGAATACAGTTCATGTATTTGATGTGTATGAAGGTGAGAATATCGGCAAAGACAAAAAAAGTATTGCTTTTCGGCTCTCTTTTTTAGATTCTAATAAGACGCTGACGATCAACGATGTGGAACCTATAGTTAAAAAAGTTGTACACCAGTTAGAGCGCAGTTTCGACGCAAAGTTAAGATCATAGATGAAAACGGATGGCTGATATTGAGTCACAAAAAGAAACCTTTGCCTCCTACCTCGAACAGGTAAGGAAACAGTTTGATATGCTGAAAAAGCAGAATAAAGATTTGAAGCGGGAGAACATGCGGCTAACCGACAAACTTGAGAAGATTCAAAAACGGCAGGGAGATATTTTCTCCGAGATCAGTGAATCTGATCGAATTGCCATGCGCCACCAGGTGAAAAGCCTCATCAAGAAGATCAATGAACACATAGATTCCTGACCTATGCAGTCGATTAAAGTATCCATACTGGGAAAACAAATTCCGCTAAAAGTTGAAGACGGCGAAGTTGAGAGCATGAAACGAATTGCTGACTTTGTAGATGAAAAATTTAAGATCTACAGGCAGGAGCTCACCAATCAACCCGACTCTACCGCCATGATTCTGGCTTCCCTGAGTATTGCAGGTGAGCTTTTTGAGCTTCGGCAAGAGATTCGGGAATATGAGGAGGGTGAAACGGAAATTATGAATGATGTGAATCGAAAAATGGAAAAGCTGATCTCTGATCTCTCCTGATCATTTCCCTGGTTATAAACTCAACAGCAGAACAGGCACCTCCGATTTGATTGAAAGAAATTTCACCGATGCTCCCTAAATTTTTGGCCAATTAATTTTGTGAGGGAATCTAAACCCGGTTTTAATTGTTAATAATAACATGTATAAAGGTGAACGATTTAACAGCTACACCCACCTGATCGGTACTATACTATCTATAGTCGGTTTTGTGTTTCTTCTGTACCTTGCCCTTACCCGGGGTGATAGCTGGAAACTTCTCAGCTTTGGTATTTACGGGTCATCTCTTGTACTTCTCTACACCTTTTCAACACTCTACCACAGCGTAGAGGGCAAGCTCAAAAAGATTTTCCGCAAGATGGATCACATCTCCATCTACATCCTTATAGCCGGGAGTTACACACCCTTTACGATGGTCACACTGCGCGGTGAGACCGGTTGGACCATCTTTGCGATCGTTTGGGGGCTTGCCACACTGGGCATCATAATTGACCTTATTCCCAGCAAAGGACACCGGATTCTCCCTCTCATCATTTACATGCTCATGGGCTGGATGGCTGTTATCATCGTTGACCCTCTTGTTGAAGGCCTTACCACACCCGGATTCTACTGGCTAATTGCCGGCGGAATGTTCTATACGTTTGGGGTGATTTTTTACGCCCTTGATTCCCAACATCGATTCTCACACGGAATCTGGCACCTCTTTGTTCTCGCAGGCAGCTTCAGTCATTTTATTACCGTCGCTGCATACGTTGCCTGAATTGTAAACTACCAGAAAATAGCTTCTGGAAATCCACCTGCAAGAACTCTCCGCTTTTTCAGCAACATTTTGTACCTTGTCCCTCTTTTTGCAATACAAAACATTGTATGTCTAAATCATCCGTAAAGATTTTTTTTATTGCCGACATCGTCGGGGATCCGGGGCTCACTTTTCTTGAAACCATGCTCCCTCCCCTGTTAGACAAACACGAACCGGATTTTGTCATTGCCAACGGTGAGAACTCTCATGAAGGCAGGGGAATCAATCGGCAGATCGTACAGCGGCTCTACGATATTGGCGTGAATGTCATTACCGGGGGAAACCACTCGTTCGACAAATGGAAAATTTTTTCCTACATGAAAGACGACCCTAATCTGCTGCGTCCGCTCAACTATCCAAAAGGAAATGCCGGATTCGGGTTTGGCATCTACGATCTGCCCGGAACCGATAAAAAAATCGGGGTACTGAACCTTCAGGGGCGAACGTTTATGCAACCGATTGACGATCCGTTTTCAACCTCTGAATGGGCTCTGAAACGAATAAAAGATGAAACCGATATCATTTTTGTTGATTTTCATGCAGAAGCCACTGCCGAGAAAATCTCGATGGCGTGGCAGCTCGACGGACAAGTTTCCGTGATGGTTGGAACACATACTCATATACCCACCAATGACGCGAGAATTTTTCCCAACGGTATGGGGTATCTGACAGATGCCGGCATGACCGGCCCCTTTAATTCAGTGATTGGAATGAAGAAAAAAACCTCTATCAACCGGTTTGTACTTGGCACACCCCAGCGTTTTCACGTGGCGGAAAAAGATAATCACCTGTGCGGTGTACTGGCCACCATAGATACCGGGAACGGAAAATGCACATCCATTGAATCGATCATTTTTCCTGAATTTCAGAACACAGCGAAATGAGTTCTACTACCAAACCGGTACTTCGTGCCGAACATATTGCTAAATCATTCGATAGCGAATCCGGCGGAAACCCGCTTAACGTCCTGAAGGATGTAAACCTTCATGTGCAATCTTCGGAAGTGATTGCAATTGTAGGGTCCAGCGGATGCGGAAAAAGTACACTTTTGCACATTCTTGGTGGGCTCGACCGCCCCAGCCAGGGAAAGGTGTTTTGGGGAGACCAATCAATCTATAGCCTGAAACAGGATCTACTCGCTGAACAAAGAAATGAATCCGTTGGGTTTGTGTTTCAGTTTCACCATCTGCTGCCGGAATTTACCGCCCTCGAAAATGTGATGATGCCGGCATTCATACGCGGAACGGGTCAGGGTGAGGCTGAGACAAAAGCGACTTCACTTCTTGAGAGGCTCGGTCTGGGCGGGCGGCTGAATCACCGCCCATCGCAACTCTCAGGCGGTGAACAGCAACGGGTGTCTATGGCGAGGGCGCTGATGAATGATCCCCGCCTGATCCTTGCCGATGAACCCACCGGAAACCTCGATGAGGCCAACACGGAAGCGATCCTGGAGCAGCTATTTGAACTCCGGGAACACCGCGAGCTTTCCATTATCCTGATCACACACGAACAGGATATCGCAAGCCGGTGTGATATCGTCTATGAACTGGAGAACGGCGTACTTCAAAAACGGTAGGCGGCACGTTTTTCACTTGGTTAAAACCGCAAACAGTGATACCTTTCACAGCTGTAATAAAAACACTTGACTGAATTGTTTTATGAGTAGAGGACTTAAAAAGGAAGACCTGGAACAGGATCTGTTGATTGAGTATTCATCACGGTTCATGTACTACTACGAGAATAACAAAGCAACCGTAATTGGCGGCGGCGTGGGGCTTCTCCTGGTAATCGGACTTGTTATCGGATACTTTGTCTATTCCGGACAGCAAGAGGAAGAGGCACAAAATCTTCTCGGAATTGCTGAAGAACAGATGATGCAGGGAAATTTCGAAACTGCGCTCTATGGAGACGAAGCCGATTTCACACTTGGATTTAACCAGATAGCTGAAAACTACTCAGGGACAAGTTCAGGGAATCTTGCAAAATACTATGCTGCGGTTGCCCAGTTTGAACTTGGGAACTACGAAGATGCGCTTGAAAGAATTGAAGAATTTAACGTTCCCAGAGGAATCTTGGGAGTTGCCCCGATTTCCCTCCATGCCATTCTGCTAACCGAAACCGGCAATTACGCTGAGTCTGCAGAAAAGTATATTGAAGCAGCTGAATGGAGCGAAAATTCATCCACAACTCCGTATAATCTCATGGAAGCTGCAATTGCTTACCGGGAGGCCGGAAATGACGATCGTGCCCTCGAGGTGGTAAACCGAATTCTTGACGAATACCCCGGCAGCGAGCAGGCTGGTGAGGCACAACGTATGAGAGGCCTGCTGACCCGCGGCTCCTGATAGCCTGACGTACACAATAAATAGTTTGGACCCGCAGCTTTCTGAAGTTTGCGGGTTTTTTTATGCGAATTATTTCTTCACATTCATTAGAGAGTAAATCAGGTTTAAATCCCGGTTTTAATACCTACATGAACTTTTCCATTGCCAAGATCCTCATTGGGTGATACCGCATAGGTAAATTTAACCTGTCCCAGTGGTGAGTCAAATGCGAGACCAAACCCGGTCGAAAAAAGAGACTCTTTTCGAATAAATTGTGGGCTTGACTCAGTGAGCAGCTGAGGTCGTTCAAACGCACCATATGCACCAAATAAAAACAGGTACGAGTCTCTATCAATCAGATAGCGTGTTTCCAGGTCGCCCCAGGCAACTGAAGATGCCCGAAACTGGTCTTCTCGAAATCCCCTAAATGATTCTGCACCACCAAACCGAAAGAGGTCGGTGACTAAAAAATTTTCACTGTCGATATGCATGACATTTAATGTTGGGGATAGTATAATATTTCTGCTCACAGATATGTACCCCCGTACCGCAGCATCTGCTATTGTTTGGCTGTAGGAACCATTTATTTCTGCATCAAACCGTTCATCAGACAGAAATCTTCTACCTCTTTCGATCTCAAATTCGGCTACAACGCCCCGAGTGGGAGTTAAAAAACGATCTGTGTTTCGAAATAAAAACCCAATTGAATAGAAATTGGCTCTTGAATTAATTGTTTCCATTCCAGCGGCCTCTTCCGATACCGAACTTCTTTCCCCCCGCACGCCACCCGTCAGTTCTCCTCCCGGGAATATTCTATACCCTCCGGAAAGTTCCATATTCCGTACAAGATAACTCGAATCCTGCTGTGTGAAACGGAATCCCGCTCCAAAGCGGATAGGTAAACCGGCTACATAATGCTGTTCTGCACGAACATTTAATTTTGATACAAGGGGTTGAAGTTGTTCATACCTTAGATCTATCAGGTTTCCCTCAGCTATGGTATTTCGCAGTAAAATATCACCATACCCGGCAATATTACCCGATCCGGCAGCATCGGGCACATACCCAATCAGCCCGTCAAAAAAGTTTAATTGTTGTTCTTCAACGCTGTATAAAACAATAGCATCTCCCCCGGCAAGAGCTAACTCTCCACCTGAAACCTCATCAAACAGCCCGGAGTTGATAAGGTTCCGGCGTCCGCGAACCAGTAAGTCAGGTGTGATAGGATCGCCGCTTCGTATTCCTGACAAATTCCTAAGGAAAGCAGAACTGTTTTGCTGGTTCCCTGAAAAGCGTACACCGGATACAGTCAGCCGTTCACCAGGGTCCGTGGTGGCAAAAACTGCAATACCGCACTCATCGTGAATAATTTCCACCGAATCTATCTGAAACTCAGCCAGCATAAAACCCTCTTGCTCGTAATAAGCCAGCCAGATCGCAGATATTTGTTCAAGTAATTGTTCTGTAAACGGTTCTCCTGTAAATGCGGTGGACGACAGGAAAGCAGGCAGTTCTGTCAAACCGGGTTGCGAATTCTCTTCCACCGAGAGTTGATCTAAGGTAAACCTGCACCCTGACTTCACAAACAGACGCAAGCTGTCATTTTTCTCAGTAATTGAGTCAACGGCCGCATTTAAATACCCATTTCCCCTTAGACGGTCGGTAATACGTTTTCCAAGTTCAGAGTGGGTGAGGGATGTTGCATTACCGGGCAACTGAACGTCGACCTTGTCACCTGTTTCATCCTGAACAAGAACATTTTGCCGGGCAAAACCCTGGTCAACGCAAACAGTTGATATAAGAATTAAAAGAAATAGTAACAGTTGTAGTTGAGGCGATTTGGTTGACTCAACCATAAGCGTTAGCGTTTTATCAGATCCGATACAAATACAGGCAGTGCAAAAGCTGCTTTATGGATATCGGGATTATAGTATCTGAGTGGCTCAATCTGGCTAACGCCGGCCTGAACTCGCTCAATAACCTGTTCATCGAGTGGAGATGCAGATTTCGACGCACAAGCCATCGACCACATTCCCGCCGGATATAACGGAATAAAACTCAGGAACATATGCGAGTTTGGAAACAGATCATCCAGTGCATGAAATACTTTCTTTATACTTGGGTGGTAAGATGCAACCCATGGACTTTCGGTTTGTGAGGTAAGTACACCGTCGCTTCGTAGAGCATTGAAACAAAATTGATAGAACTCCTTTTCAAAAAGGCCCTCTGCAGGTCCAACCGGGTCAGATCCATCAATGATGATCACATCATACTTATTTTCGGATGACTGCACAAATTGAATACCGTCTTCAAAATGCAGTTCCAGATTGGGATGATCAAAATTTCCCACATTTGGTAAAAATGCTTTGGATGCCCGAACCACCGTCTCATCAATTTCTACAAGATCAACATCTTGTACTGACGGATGCTTCAAAACTTCCCGCGCTGTACCGCCATCTCCCCCGCCAATGATCAGCACTTTTTCGGGGTTTGGATGTGTGAACATTGCCACATGACTGAGCATCTCATGATAAACAAATTCATCCCTTTCACTCAGCATAACCATACCGTCGATGGTCATTAAATTACCCCATGTATCAGTTTCATATACTTCCACACGCTGGTAGGGGGATTGTTCAGAAAACAAAAGCCTTTTGAGCCCGATAGTCAGACCCGTTTGTTCGTTATAATATTCGTTGTATTGAAGTGGCATGGCAAACGAGTTTATTTCAGAAAAGTAGACAGAGATAACCTATCGTTAAAGGCCGATGGAATTTTTCAACACCGGTCGCCTATTTGTACCATAAAACCGCCGCTGCAAACACAGCACCGCATGTTTGAATTTTGTGTTCAATCCCAAAGGATTTAATCTCTTTCAATTTCCTGTTCCGGTACCCAAAGCCATCAACAACCATTTGGCGCACAATGTTTTCCACGGTATTCAGATCGGCATGATCCTCATATTCCATGATCACTCCGGGTTCGGAATCATCTTCAGGAATGCCTACCGCAATTGCAGCTGATATGAGCCTCCCGGGTGTATTTCCATCTATAGTTGCATATGCAAGGGGAACGAGTCCACCTTTCGGGAATTGGATTGAATCAACAGGTACTTGTTCAGCTGCAGGTGGCAGAATACTGCTCATTCGCATCAGGTTTGTATCTCCTACACCGGCCTGCAGAAGGGCTTTATCAAACGCATTCAGGCGTGTACGGCCTTCAGCCGCTCCTTTAACAAGACAATAAATATTCGGGGTTTCTACCATCATAACAGTATCGAGTAGATTTAGTAAGACTTTTCCGATGATGCGGGTTTAAAAAGAAGCCGCTGCCCCTGTGGTACTTTAAACATACCCCGCTTCATCTCCATGCTCGATACGTTACCCGATTCAAAATACTCTTTAAGGTGTTCCTGAATTATCCAGGGATCAATCGTATCGCCACAGGTGAAGATATCGACGGCTGCGTAGTTGTATTCGGGCCATGTGTGAATGGCCACGTGTGATTCGGCAATCACCACAACTCCGCTGACTCCATATGGGCTGAATTTGTGAAAATTGTGAGAGATGATTGTGGCTTTTGAAGCTTTCGTAGCTTTTATAAGTGAATCTTCAATGTAGCCGACATCATTAATTTTTGATTCTCTGCAGTCATAATATTCAACAAGAATCTGGCGACCGAGTGCTTCCATATCAGGAGGTTAAGTAGAAAAAGTAATATTGAAAAAAAGAGTGTTTCTGTTGATAAATAGCTTTCTTATCCTAATCGATAATAAAATCATTATTAATGGATTTATTTATTTCGATTTGTAAAAAGAAAAGAAAATACGCAGAATTTTTTGGTTTATGATATCCGCAGGAAAAAAAATTTCAAAAAAAGATTCGCTGACTATTTACAGGGAGTTACTCTTACCGAGGCTCATAGAAGAAAAAATGATGAATCTTCTGCGGCAGAATAAAATCAGCAAATGGTTTTCCGGTATTGGTCAGGAAGCCATTTCTGTAGGAGTTACGCATGCCCTCAATTCTAAAGATTACTTGTTACCGATGCACCGAAACCTGGGGGTATTTACGACCCGCAAGGTTCCCTTCTACCCCCTTTTCTGCCAACTCTTTGGAAAAGCCGATGGTTTTACCGGAGGCCGCGACAGATCTTTTCACTTTGGTATTCCCCAATACAACATATTTGGCATGATATCCCACCTTGCTGCTACAATGCCCGTTGCAGATGGCATAGCACTGGCAAATAAAATCAGAGATAATGGTCTTGTTGCCGTTAGTTTTTGCGGTGATGGAGGTACAAGTGAGGGTGATTTTCACGAAGCCCTGAATCTTGCCGGGGTATGGAAACTCCCTGTTATCTTTGTAATTGAAAATAACGGGTACGGTCTTTCCACCCCCACTCGGGAACAATTTGCCTGTGAACACCTTTCCGACCGGGCTGCCGGATACGGACTTGCCGGGGAAACTATTGACGGCAACGATTTTTTTGCTGTTTCATCAGCAATAACAAATGCCAGAAAGCAGGCACTCTACGGCAAGCCGGTTCTCATCGAAGCAGAAACTTTTCGTATGCGCGGACATGAAGAAGCATCCGGAACATTTTATGTGGATGACGAAGAGTTTGAAAAGTGGAAACCAAAAGACCCGATCCGGCGCTTTGAAAACTGGCTGACTGAAAATCATCAAATTGATAAACAGGTATTGGATACAATTCGTATTGAATTAAAAGAAAAGTTTGAACCGGACCTGGAACGAGCTCTTGCTGCAGCCGATCCCACTTTTGATGAACAGACTGAGAGAATACGTGCCGGACTAATTGAACAATCGGGTACCCTGTCAGATCATACAAACGAGGCAACTTCCGAAAAACGCCCGATTGATGCGATTCACCTGGCACACCAGCAGGCGTTCGGGGAGGATGACCGGTTTATCCTGATGGGGCAGGATGTGGCGGAGTACGGCGGAGTATTTAAAGCAACAGAAGGGTTTGTAAAGCGATACGGAAAAGAACGTATCAGAAACACGCCTATTATCGAATCAGGTGCAATCGGTGCCGCTATTGGCCTTGCAATGGAAGGTTTTAAGCCGGTTGTAGAGATGCAGTTTGCAGATTTTATATCCTGTGGTTTTAACCAGATTGTAAACAACCTTTCTAAAGGCCGTTATCGCTGGATGCCGAGTATGAACATCACCATTCGCGCTCCTCATGGCGCGGGCGTCGGGGCCGGGCCATTTCATTCACAATCACCTGAAAACTGGTTTATGAGTTTGCCGGGCCTTCGTGTGCTCGTTCCCTCTACGGTGACAGACTTTCAAAATATGCTCTATTCATCGCTTAATGACCCAAATCCTGTACTCTTTTTTGAGCACAAAAAACTTTACCGAAGCATAAAAGAGATCACACCTGATCAGTGCCGACATATAGATCTGGATACTGCAAATATTGTACAACGCGGCTCCGATCTCACCATCATCACCTATGGAATGGGGGTGCATTGGGCTCTTGAAATCTCAGAGTCTTTCGCAAAAAAAGGAATAGGCATTGAAATCGTTGATCTGCGGTCGTTAGCACCATTGGACTGGCAAACCATTGGCAGATCGCTTGAAAAAACTCATCGTGTAGTACTGCTCGAAGAAGCCACTGAAACCATGGGGCCGATGAGTGAAATATCCGCCGGAATAACTGAACGATATTTTCACCAACTTGATGCTCCCGTAATTCGCTGCTCCTCAATAAACACTCCTGTCCCCTTTAGCCGGGAACTTGAAGAGGGGTTTCTCGCAAAAAGCAGGCTTCGGGATAAAATCCTCCAGGTACTTGAGTATTAATACAGCAGCTTCTTTATCTGTACGACAACACTATATTCCTGAATATTTTTGGCCATTACATATATTACTAATGCTTTACTTCCGTTTATTCTATCAAACAGAGCTTTGCACCGCATGCATCCCTCTGGGCACTACTACCCGTCTGCAAGCTGCTTTTGCGGGTTAACGGGTTAGGGAAACCCTCGGCGCAAAGCCCTATCAAAAGCAATTAACAAAACGCCTTTATGCTGACCATCCGTACCCTGCTACTGACACTTTCTGCACTTGCCTTTGCACTTCTGATGAACTCATGCGGAAGCCTTGATTCCGATTCTGAGAATTCGGAATCACTGGTTGATTTTGACTGGCCACGGGAATATTACCGTGCTGTTTGGGGTGAGTCACCCAATAGTGTTTATACCGTAGGCTCATCAGGAACGATTTTATACTACGATGGCTCCGACTGGAGCGTTATGCAAAGCGGAACCGAAAGGACACTGCTTGATGTATTTGGCTTTTCATCCAACCAGGTAGTTGCGGTTGGTGAAGGAGGAATCATTCTGAAGTACGACGGCGAAAACTGGGCTGAAACGGACTATGAAGATTCATTTCGAATGAATACCGTGTGGGGAAGTTCGGCAAATAACATTTTTGTTGGCTCCTCTTCCGGAGATATTGTTCACTACAACGGTACAAGCTGGACAAAGCAGAGCACTCCTGCCGACGGTGGTATAGAAGAAATATGGGGCAATACACAAAACAGGATCTTTGCGGTTTCGGACGAGGGTGAAATTCTTGGATATAATGGTGAAGAATGGATCATTGAATCTCAGGGGCACCCTCCACTTTACACTGTATGGGCATCAAACACAGATGACGCTGTATATGCTGCCGGATCAGGTGGTACCCTGCTTAAATTAAATGACGATACCTGGAGTGAAGAGGATCACAACGCTACGGCGGGTATATATGGGTTATGGGGAAGCTCAGAAGATGATGTTTATGCCACCGGTACCGATGGCACAATCCTCTATTTTGATGGTGAGACCTGGCAGGAGGACTCCAGCCTGACACGCGAAACCATCAGTGGTGTTTGGGGATCAAGAGGTACAATTTTCATGGTTGGCGGATTTGGATTTATTACAATGTTCAATTAAAAAGAAAAGGTTCTGTACCGGTAAATGGTTTTTCAATAATAAATGATATCAGTGCTGCCTGGTGGCCGTCCTAGCCGTTTACACATTACGTATTTAAACCCGATCACTGATCAGTTCCCGCTGCTCTGATGAGATGAACTGCATAGCTTCATTTACATTTTGTTTTGAACCAATATAGATCGGGATACGCTGATGAATCGATTCAGGTTCGATTTCAAGAATCCGTCCGCTGCCATTTGTGGCTTTTCCGCCTGCTTGTTCGATGATAAAACTCAGGGGATTGCATTCATACATCAGCCGCAATTTACCGCTTGGGTAGACATTGCCCGCCGGGTAGATAAATATACCACCCTTTACAAGCGTTCGGTGGATATCGGCCACCATCGACCCTATGTACCTTGCCGTGTAAGGCCTGCCATTGTCGGGGTCTTTCTTCTGGCAGTATTTGATATAGTTTTTCAGCCCGTCTGACCAACTGTTATAACTGCCTTCGTTTATGCTGTAAATAGTACCGTGATCCGGAATTTCAAATTCATCATCCGAGAGGATAAACTCTCCGATTGACGGGTCAAGCGTAAAAGCCGAAACACCCAGTCCTGTCGTGTATACCATTATCGTTGAGGATCCATACAGTACATAACCTGCGGCTACCTGCCGGGTGCCGGGTTGAAGGGCATCCTTTTCTGAAAGGTCTGACTCAAACCGTGCCTGGCGCATATAAATGGAAAAAATACTGCCGATGGATACATTCACATCTATATTTGAAGAACCATCCAGCGGATCAAGATACACGATATACTTGCCACCCTGACTGTTTAACCGCACGATGCCATCATTCTCCTCCGATATTACCATACAGGTGATCAATGAGCGGTCGAGCGCGGAAATGAGCTGTTGGTCTGCAAAAAGATCCAGCTTTTTTACTGATTCACCATGAATATTTGTTGATCCATTGGAACCCAGCAAGCTTGTGATACCTGCTTTATTCACTTCGCGTGAGATGATTTTAGCAGCAAGGCCGATATCTCTGAGTAGCTGAGAAAGTTCACCGGTTGCCCCGGGAAAACGGTTTTGTGCCTGGATGATGTATTCGTCGAGTGTGACCAGCTTTTCCGGTTTATTTGTCATGATACAAGAATTTGTTCTCGTTTGGAAGCGCTTCCCTATGGTACAAAATCTTACCTGTTCAGGTCAATAGAAATGGAGTTAAGGATTTCCAATAAGCGAGTTGAAAAGCTCTCTTGTCCTTAAAATTAGTGCACTTTCAGAGCTGTTGTTTTCAATTACGATATCCGCCATATTACGCATGTTATCAAAATCCGGCTGTTTTTTCATTCGGGCAACCACCTCATCGCGGGATACATTATCCCGTTCCATTACACGCTTTATCCGAAGTTCTTTATCTGCTGTTACAAGGATAACCTTATCCAAATAAGCTGGCCTTCCCTGGTTCAGTAATACGGCTGCTTCATAAACAAACAGTTTCTCCCCTTTTTCCCGGGCAGCTTCAATCATACGCTTTGACTGCTCCCGGATTGCAGGGTGAACAATCTTATTCAACTCGTCTACACGATTATTATGGAATGCTTCTTTAATGAGATGAGGTTTATTCAGGCTTCCATCAGAATGATAGGTTTGTTCACCAAAAGCTTTGTTTAGTTTTTTTTGCAGTGATGTCTCGGTTCGCATCAGCTCTTTTGCCAGGTTATCTGCATAAACCACTGTGGCGCCCAGGTTTTCAAGTTCCTGTGCCACAGTGCTTTTACCGGATCCAATCCCCCCTGTCAGGCCTGCAGTAATCATACAGTCTGTTCAGCAACACGGCTCATCAGGTACGCCTTCATAAATTCATCCAGGTCGCCCTCCATAACAGAATCCGCGTCCCCTGTTTCATGGTCAGTACGGTGATCTTTCACCATGTTGTATGGATGAAATACATACGACCGAATCTGCGAACCCCACTCGTTACTGCTTTTGGAGTCTTCCAGCTTCTGTTTTGCTCGTTCCTTTATATTTTTTTCAAGTTCATAGACCCTGGATTTCAGCATTGTCATCGCTTTCTCCCGATTTTTAAGTTGCGATCTCTCCTGCTGACATTCAGCCACTACGCGCTCTTCGGTGCCGTCAGAGAGGGTGCCGGTCCAGATTAATCGTACCCCGGTTTCTACTTTATTTACATTCTGTCCGCCGGCTCCGCTGGAATGAAACCGCTGCAGCTCAATATCTTTATCATTCAGGTTCACCTCAATGGTGTCGTCTATTATCGGAGAAACGAAAACCGAGCAAAATGAGGTATGGCGTCTTGAGTTACTGTCGAACGGCGATATTCTTACAAGGCGGTGGGTACCGGTTTCCGATTTCAGAAATCCGTACGCATTGGTCCCTTTTACTTCGATAGTTGCACTTTTTATGCCCGCTACATCTCCGTCCTGATATTCAACTACAGATACCTTGTAACCTTTCTTTTCAGCCCAGCGTGTGATCATCCGAAAGAGCATTTGGCCCCAGTCCTGGCTTTCCGTACCACCAGCCCCCGGATTGAACGTAACGATTGCATCCCGGTGGTCATCCTCTCCGCTCAGCATATTCTGAAGCTCAAGGTTCTCTAATTTTCTGATGAAATTATCAATTTCAGCATTTAATTCATCCTCTACATCTTCCCCCTCTTCCTGGAATTGCTGATACACCCGTATACTTTCCCGAAGGTCATTGAGCTCGTCCCAGCTGCTCACCAAACTTTTTTGATGATCCAGCTGCCGCATGATTTCCTGCGCCTTTTCCGGATCGTTCCAAAATTCCGGGTCCTGTGTGAGGTCCTGCAGCTCTATGACGCGAATTTTACGTTTGTCATAGTCAAAGATACCCCCTGAGCTGATCCAGTCGGTCAAATAGCTGTTCAAGTTTATCGGGCTGAATATTCATTACACTCCACGTGGTTAATTAGTTAAAAAACCGGGCCGGTATCAAAATAACCGGCCCGTATTGTATGCATTTATTATTCGGAGGGTTTATTCTTTTTTCAACAGTGCAGAAATAACCACACCTGCAAAAATACCGGCAGCAAAAGAAGCGCCTACACCAATCTCCGGATTTGCCCGCACATATCTCCTGGCGGTTCGGAATTCTCTGCGGAGTTCATTACTGATACGGTCTTTTTCATACTCCAGATTATCAAGCATCTGGGTATATCGATCTTCCACTTTCTGTTTCTCCTTTTCAAGAGCGTCTTTTAGTTCTTCTGTTGTTTTTGAGTTTGCCATGACGATTTTGGATTTATGTGAAAAGTAAAAAAGTCTGCTACGCGAAATGGTTCAACTAACTAATATTGCTGCAACATCAATCAAGTTTTAACGATCAACTGCTTTGCCAAAAATCACATATACAGTGAAATCGGTTTACCAACTCATTCACCGACAGAAACCAGGTCCTGATCCTTATACTGTAATTCATACAGTTTTCTGTAAATACCGTCATCCTGCTCTAAAAGCTGCTCATGTGTACCTGATTCCCTGATTTCACCTTTGTGCATTACAAGGATTTTATCGGCACCTTTTATAGTCGACAACCGGTGTGCTATTACAATTGAAGTTCGCCCTTTCATCATTCGTTCGCAAGCCCTGGAAACAAGATGTTCGGTTTCCGAATCTACGTTGGAGGTTGCTTCATCAAGTATCAGGATTTCGGGATTGTACACCATCGCTCTTACAAAGCAAATAAGTTGTTTCTGTCCCATCGAGATAGACGATCCTCGCTCCCTGAGCTCAAAATCGTATCCTCCCGGCAGGCGCATAATAAAATCATGTGCCTCAACTTGTTTCGCAGCCTTAGTCACATCGTCTCGTGTAATGGATTCTTTGCCAAGTGTAATGTTTTCGTGAACAGTTCCTGAAAAAAGGGCGTTGTCCTGGAGTACAAGCCCAAAATGAGATCGCAGCTGATGCAAAGAGAGATCTCTTATGTCAACACCATCGAGCCTAATCTCCCCATTCTGGATATCATAATAGCGCAGAAGCAGGTTTATAATGGTTGATTTTCCAGCCCCCGTCGCACCAACTATTGCAAGCGTTTCTCCGGGATGAGTATGAAACGAAACATTTTTTAAAATCGTCTCTTCCTCCGGATTATAGCTGAATTCAACATCTTTGAATTCAATACGTCCGTCAACTGTTGCCTGATTAACCGGTATCTCAGGTTCTTTGACAATTTTTTCGGTGTCCAGCACGTCAAAAATCCGTTCCGAAGAAGCCAGGGCTGACTGTAATGTGTTATATTTTTCAGATAACCCACGAATTGGATTAAAGAACTGCCGCACATACTGGATAAAAGCCAGCAGCACACCAAATGTCAGCTCATCCATTAACGCCCTTGCACCACCGTACCAAACCACAAGCGCCATTGCTATACTTGCAAGTACTTCTACAACCGGCCAGAAAATTGAAAAGTAGAATATCGTATCAAGATGGGCGTGGCGGTGATCACTGTTGATCGATCGAAACCGATCCTGTTCCTTTTTCTCCCGGTTAAAAAGCTGAACGATCGCCATACCGTTTATATGCTCCTGAACGAAAGAGTTCAGACGTGCAATCTGGTCCCTCACATTCAAAAAAGCAATCCGCACTTTTGATTTAAACCAAAAGGTTGAATAAAACAGGATAGGCAAAACAAGAATGGAAACTATCGTCAGCTCCCAGCTCATTGCCAGCATAAAGCCAAGAATAAAAAATATCCTGAAGAGATCACCCACCATATTCACGATTCCGTCGGAAAGCAGCGAACTCAAAGCTTCGATATCGCTTGTTGTACGGGTTATGAGGCGCCCGATTGGATTTTTATCGAAAAACTGTACGTGAAGCGACTGTATTTTTTCGTATACCGTATTTCGGAGCGAATAGAGAGCACCCTGTCCAAACCAACGTGTGATATAGGTATTGGCTATAAGGATCAGAAATTCACCCACCAGCGCAAGGCCAAGAAGCAGTATAATCCACATTAACCCGGATACATCATCCACGGCTATGTAATCATCCACGGCAACCTGAGTAAGTTTTGGGCGAACTGTGCCGAGGAACGCTGCAGAAAGCGTTAAGACAATGGCGAGAACACCCCACCATTTGTATGGTTTAAAAAAGTAGTAAAGCCGCCGAATCAATTCTGAATCGACGGCTTTTGAAGATTTTGTAGAACTCAAACGTGGTTTTATTTAGAAACGGTCAAAATCGTCGAACGGTGTACGTGGTGTAATCGGTTTCGGCTTCCGTTCGTTCGAATCGTAATCAGATCCCTGGCTGGGTTTCCTGCTGCGACCAGAACTTCCTGATTTAGACGATGAGGATGAGGAGCTGCCTCTGCGTTTCCGGCCGCCTGAGGATGAACTACCCCGACTGCTTCCGCCCTCTTTTTTCTTACGTTTTCTGAATCGTTTTTTGCTGCCTCCTCCGGAACCTCCTTTGCCCGATTTACTCCCTTTACTTTTGCTGGGATCAATCTCTTTGAGGTAAACCTTCGCCTGAACAATTCCTTTTTCACTGGACGGATCGGTGAAAATCGGCCGTAGTTCGGTGGCAAGCCATGCTGGAAAGAATTTTTCCCGGGCTTCACGCAGTAATACAAACGGATTTGTATACCGGGCTGAAAAGTGAGAAATAACCAGTAGTTTGGTCTGAGACTCGTTTGCTACTCTTGCAGCATCTACAGAGGTAGAATGGCCGGTTTCTGCTGCTTTATCTGCAAGGCTCTGACTAAATGTGGCCTCGTGATAGAGGATATTTGTATTCATGGCAAGTTTCACCGCGTTTGGACAATATTTTGTGTCCGTTACATAAGCAAAACTATCACCCGGCCGCGGATGTCCGACAATATCGTAAGATTTAATCTCCGTGCCATCTTCCAGAATAACATCTTCCCCTGCTTTCAGGGCTTTGTACTGCTCATCCTTTGTTATACCCATTTGTTCAGCCTTTTCGGCATCCACTTTCCCGGGTTTATCTTTTTCCTGGAATCTGTAACCCAGGCAAAATGAGGTGTGGTTAAGCGGCCGTGCTTCCACATAATATTCATCGGCGTCTACCACTCGCTGCGATTCGATATCCTCGCTAACTTCAACGTAATTGATATCGAAGTTTAAATCTATATTAGCAAACTCAAAATTAAACTCGATAAATTTCTGTAATCCTTCCGGACCAACCAGTGTGATTGGTTTATCACGCCGCTGCAGCTGAAGCGTTGCAAGCAAACCGAGTAAGCCTGAGTAGTGATCTACGTCGTAGTGTGATATAAATATATTTTCAATTTTTGAGCGTTTCAGCCCAGCCTGTAACATCCGCATTTGTGCATTCTCGCCGCAATCGAACAGATGTACATCACCTTCGCGCCACAGCGCAACAGATGAGAGGTGACGTGTTGCAGTTGGGGTTGCAGATGCGACTCCTAAAGGTACTATGATCATGTTATCTCCCGTAGTGTTATGGGCGCCTGCCGTTCAAGCAGGTTGAACCCTTCAGTTGTTATTGGTTTATATTTGAGCTAATTGTTCTTCAAGCAATTGTTTTTGATACATACGTGCATACCGTCCTTCAAGTGACAGCAACTCGTTATGTGAACCCTGTTCTACTATAGAACCATTTTCAAGATAAAAAATTATATCGGCGTTTTTTACTGTAGATATTCTGTGTGAGATCATAATAGTCGTGCTTTCGGACCCGCGATCTCTGAGGTGTCTTAGTATTTCATCTTCTGTTTTGGTATCAACAGCACTGAGAGAGTCGTCCAGTATGATTATTGACGGTTTTTTTATGAGTGCCCGTGCTATAGCCGTACGCTGTTTTTGACCTCCCGAAAGAGTAATGCCACGCTCGCCTACCATGGTCTCAAATTTTTTCTCAAATTCCAAAATATTTTGGAGTACATTGGCCTTTCGGGCGGCATCCTCAATTTGTTTCATGGAGGCATCATCCACCCCGAATGCAATATTTTCTTTTACAGTTGTAGAAAATAAAAAGGTCTCCTGGGGCACATAGCCAATACCATGGCGAAGTGCCGATGTTGACCATTCTTTCACATCCGTACCGTCAACTTTTACCGTACCGTTTGTTGGGTCAAAAAGCCGGGGAATCAGATTAACAAGCGTGGTTTTTCCGGAACCAGTGCGTCCAACAAATGCGGCTGCGGTTCCCCTGGAAATATTGAAGGAGATATCTTTAAGAGCTTTCTCTCCGGCTCCGGGGTATGTAAAGTCTACGTGGTTAAACTCGATATCGCCCTGCACCTGCCTGTTTTTCTGCGAAGATTTTTGAGAATCCTTGATCTCTACCGGTTCCATAAGAACGTTATCTACCCGCTTCCAGGAAGCAAGGGATTTTTGAAACGTATTCACTGTGTAACCAAGAGAGGCTACCGGCCATGTGAGATAGGCTACGTAGATCACAAATTCGGCAATATTCCCGACAGTGATTGCCCCGTCTATTACCATCATACCGCCCTGCCACACAACAATCACCACAGAAACACCAATCAGTAAATTCAATGTTGGGTGGAAAAGTGATTCTACAAGATCAAGTTTCAGCTTTTTTACACGGTAGCTTTCACTTTCACGCTCAAAAATATCCTGCTTGTATTTTTCTCGGTTAAACGCTTTTATTAGCCGGATACTGGTAAATGCCTCCTGTGCCGTACCTGCAATATCAGAATACTTCTCCTGGATGATTGTCTGGTACTTATTAATATAGCCGCTTACCCAGTAGGCAAAAGCAGATAAAAACGGTAATGGAATCAACGCCCACAGTGTAAGCTCCGGGTTTACGATAACCATCATGGTTATGATAAAACCTGCACGCGTAACCGTGTTGATGGTATACATCACCACGGGGCCAAAATATTCTCTTACACGGGAGATATCTTCTGTTGCCCGAACATATACCTCGCCCGATTTATTCGACTCAAAGTACCGCTGCGGTAATCTTAGCAGTTTGTCCATTACTTTATTGCGGATGTCAAACTCAACATGCCTTGAACCGACAATCAAGGTCTGACGGGTTGCAAACAGAAGAACACCATACATCGCCACGGTTCCCATGAGCAGAAGGGAGTTGTACGCAAGAATTTCGCCGGCCTCACTCGAAAATAATATTTCAAACAGAGAGGAGTAATCCTTATCAAAATCTTCACCAAGCTGTTCTACCTCATCCATGGTACGCCGGATGAAAACCGGGATCCAAATCAGGAAAAAGTTTGAAGCAGTTAGAAAAAGCGCACCAAGGATAAATTTACCCTTGTATTTTTTTATGTACGCGTTAAGTTTTCGGAGAGGTTCCACTTTTTTGTTTTTCAGCAGCTTTGTTTACAATATCAGAACTAAAGCTGCGGGATGTTCATTCCGACGATTAATCTTGATATTTTTCTGCCCAGGTTTTAGCCAATTTTAAACCGGAGCAGTAGGCATCATCCACTCGATTTCCTTTAAAGTAATCTCCAATCAGAGCAAGAGGTGAATCCTGGTATTCCAATTCCATATACGGATGGTCCAGCACTTTTACTGCACGGCTGTACTTCCAGTAATGAATCTGACTCCAATCCGGCACAGACGCCCATCCGCCAACGGCTGACGCGAGCTTGTCCAGCAGCTCTCTTTTAATTACTTCATCGTCCTTACCACGTAAATGCCTGGTAAAACCTGGAGTAGCCTTCACAACAAGCGAGCATTCCTGCCCATGAGATTTTTTTGAAGCTTCATTCGAAATAAAATCAAGAGCGCCATCTTTACACTCAACACCGTCCCAAACAGGGATATCTTGTCCGCCATACCCTGCTAAAAGTGAATAACAAGGAGTGTAGTGAACTTCATCGATTTCACGAATAATTTTTAGTGCACTCACCTCATCTGTTGCAGTTTGCAGGATTCCGTACGCCTGCGGAGCTGGTGTAGCAATAATCACAGCATCTGCCTCAAAAGTATTCCCTGCACTCAGGTTGATCATCCAGGAACGTTTTTTACTTCGATGTGCACCAATATAGGTTAATCCGCCGGCTAAAGTCTCTGTTTTAATATCCACCCAGCGACTGAGGTATTTCCCAATACTGTTCATTCCGTCTGTTGCCGTAAACCGTGCCTCAGCAGTGTTATTTGGATTCTTCTCGTAGAACTCAGTCCCGTCATATAAGGCAATGGAATCTCCCCACCGTTGCACAAGCCCTTTATCCATCAGTTCGGCAGTAAATTGTTGAAATTCCGGAGATGTGGGATTAAAATAGGAAAGCCCGTGATCGAGCTTGGTTTCCCCGTTCTTTCCAGCGTATCGTGTTGCCATACGCCCGCCGAAACCGCGGCTCTTCTCAATTACCGTTACGCTATGTCCTTGTTTAGCAAGATGTCTTCCGGCAGTTAACCCGGCAATACCCGCGCCAATAATTCCAATAACCATAAATGTAGCTTATCGAATTCCTGAATTAATTTACCCCAAAGGTAATGAATGAACAGTACTGCTGCCTAACCTTTTTACGTAAAATTCCGTTGTCATCAGCTTTCAAAAAGAGTAACTACCGGAGTTGCAGCATCCTTATTGAGTAAAGCAGGCCAGTAGGCTATAACGTCGCTTGCTTTTGGGCGCCCGCCGGCAAATCCGGTTACCCCGCTTGGCCCCGTTAAAATCAGCGGGGCGATTTCTTTTCCAAACCGGTTCAAATCTTCTTTTGAGTCTCCGTGTACAGAAATACGGAGCTGTACCTCGTTACGCCCGCCAGCGGCTTTATCTTCTTCTGAGGGATCCTCGTTACATGCATTTAAACCAACAAACTCGGTGTTGGTTTCCCTGAAATAGATCCCAAGATTCTCCGCACGTTTAAACAATATTTCGGATGCTTTTTTAGCTTTTTTCAGCGCATCAGGCCAGCAGTAGACCAGTGTGGATGTGAGTTTAAACCCGTCATTATAGCTTGCCGATACTTTATATGTTGGTGTTGCTTCACCTCCTTTTATACCGAACACCTTCACGCGATTTGCCGCTTCCTGCTCCAGGCTTACCGAGGTAAAATCGGCAATGCAATCCGGGGTGATGTATTCTGCCGGATTACCAATTTCATACAGCAGCTGCTCTTTCACCGTCATTTCCGACACTAAACCCCCGGTGCCCTCATGTTTTGTAACTACAAAACTGCCATCGGAATAAGCTTCAATAATCGGAAATCCGATATTCACTAAATCCTCTACCGTCTCCCAGTCGGTAAAATTTCCGCCTGAAACCTGGCCGCCACATTCAATAATATGCCCTGCAATTGTCCCTGCGGCCATTTTATTATAATCGTTGCGGCTCCACCCAAACTCATGGATCATCGGGGCAAGTGTAAGTCCCGTGTCGGTAACCCTGCCCGTAATTACCACATCAGCACCCATCTCAAGAGCCTCTACAATCGGTTCGGATCCAAAATAGATATTTGCACTCATTAACTGGTCTTTTACAGATTCTATGGGTTGACCGTTTTCCATATTTTTTAGTTCATGACCATCTGCAATCAGTTGATCCAGGGAGGGTAAAATGTCGTCTCCATCCACAACGGCAATCTTAATCCCACTAACTCCCTGCTCCTCAGCAAGTTTTAAAATTGCATCTTTGCAGGCACGCGGATTTACCCCGCCTGCGTTAGATATTACTTTAACGCCTCTGTTTTTTATGGCATCAAAAGTGGCTGCTACAACATCCACAAAATCCCGCGCGTACCCATACTTTTCATTTCGTAAACGCTGCTTTTGCATAATCGACATGGTGACCTCGGCAAGATAATCCATTACCAGGTAATCAATCTCACCTTGCTGAACCTGACGTATAGGGGCTTCCGGTAAATCGCCCCAAAAACCCTGGCCGGAAGCTATTCGAATCTTTTTTTTCACAGTAACACTTTTTTTGATTAGTAATAAATTTCTGTACTCAGCAACCTTAGTTACACCTGTATCACACCTGTTTTAAACTCTTTAATCTCAGGATTATGATTTGTATCCTCTATCGCTCGTGATATTTTATAGCGGGTTTTCGCAGGGTCAATGATTGCATCCACCCATAACCTGGCCGCCGCATACCGTACGTCGGTCTGTTTATCATACCTGCTTTTAATACTGTTTAATATATCTTCCCGCTCTTCGTCTGTAATATCTTTGCCCTTTTTTTCAAGCGAGGACACTTTAATCTGTGTCAACACTTTTGCAGCCTGGGTTCCGCCCATCACAGCAATCTGTGCTGTTGGCCAGGCATAAATAAACCGCGGATCGTAAGCCTTGCCACACATGGCGTAGTTTCCGGCCCCGTAACTGTTGCCAATCACAATGGTTATTTTGGGTACGATTGAATTAGCAACCGCGTTTACCATTTTTGCCCCGTCTTTAATGATACCGCCGTGCTCACTCCGTTTGCCAATCATAAAGCCGGTGACGTCTTGCAGAAAAATTATGGGGATTTTCTTTTGGTTGCAGTTCAGTACAAACCGGGCGGCCTTGTCTGCACTGTCTGAATAAATTACGCCGCCAATCTGCATCTCGCCCTGTTTGCTTTTAACAACTGTACGCTGGTTTGCCACAATTCCAACACTCCATCCATCAATCCGGGCATAACCTGTAACCAGGGTCTGTCCATATCCCTTTTTGTATTCGATAAATGTTTCAGCATCCACGATACCTTTTATTACCTGGTGTATATCGTAAGGGCGGTTTCGGTCTTCGGGAAAGTCTTTTACCATCTCCTTCCCGGTAATATCAGGTGCGATAGATTCGTGACGGGTAAACCCTGCTTTTGGTGCCGGACCAAGATTTTTTACGAGTCGCCGGATGGTTTGCAGACATTCCGTATCGTCCTTCATTTTATAGTCGGTTACCCCGCTGATTTCTGTATGCGTGCTGGCACCGCCCAGTGTTTCATTATCAACATTTTCCCCGATTGCCGCTTTTACAAGATAGCTGCCGGCCAGAAAAACGCTTCCAGTTCCGTCCACAATTAACGCCTCGTCACTCATTATCGGCAGATACGCGCCGCCGGCAACACAGCTTCCCATGATAGCGGCAATTTGCGGAATTCCTTTCGCGCTGATGACGGCGTTATTTCTGAATATCCGCCCGAAATGCTCTTTATCCGGAAAGATTTCGTCCTGCATGGGTAAGTATACACCGGCAGAATCGACCAGGTAGATGAGTGGCAGATGATTTTCAATAGCAATCTCTTGTGCTCTCAGGTTTTTTTTGGCGGTCATCGGGAACCAGGCTCCGGCTTTTACAGTAGCATCATTGGCTATAAGCATGCAGCGTTTACCCTCTACCTGCCCAATACCGGTTACCACACCTGCTGACGGACAACCTCCCTCCTCTTCGTACATCTGATAAGCAGCCCATAAACCAATTTCATCGAACTCCGCTCCGTCATCAAGAAGAAAATCGATCCGTTCCCGGGCGGTCATTTTACCTTTTTTATGCTCCTTCTCGATTCGCCCTGTACCGCCTCCCTGTTTTATCGCCGATTCGGTTTCCTTTAACGTCTCCATCAAACTACTATACCAATGATCGCTCATTATTCTTTTATTATCTGTAATTTACAATTCTATGATAATACCCTTCATATCCGGAACGTTTGAAGATACAACATACATTTGTCTTCGAAGGGGCAAAAACTTACTGATAAAGTTATTCATTCCAAATGAAATATTTCACAACGCTACTGCTTTCAATTTTTTTACTGATTCCTGTAATACTTGAAGCTCAGCGATCTTCCACTTCGTATGAGTCTCTCCTTCAGCGGTCTGATCAGCCCAATTCCTATATTTCTGATGTCTTAATGCCTGCCGGCGACGGATTAACTATTGGTGTAATGTTTCGTCTCGATTACGACCTTGTACCTTTTTTGCGTGTTCAATCGTCAATGAATGAGGCCCCTGAAGGTGCTGAATATTTTGCTCCTGTCCGTATCGGACTCGAAGTCTTTGAAGGTCGTCACCGGTCAGGCAGGCGAGCCTCCAACGATGCACGTTCTCTTTTTCGCGACAGCTACTCAGACAGCGTGTACGTTAATTCCTTCCAGGAAACCCGCTCCCGTCTGCAGCACGTTCAGGGGGTTATTTCAACTCCGCTTGATCCGGGCTCATACAACTACGAGCTGCAGCTTACCCGGGCTCAATCCACACAGGAACAGTCCTCAACCCGCCGTAATATTCAAGTCCCTGAACTGGATACACTCTCTACAGCCGGTATGATGCTACTCAGTAATTTTAACAGAGAAGACGCACATGTTAACGGGACGTTTCTGAATTATGGCGAAAATGTTCTCTATGGATCAGATTACAATTTACTTGTTCTGCTTCCCGCAACAAGTGAAAATGAAACGTACACCGTGGAGGTTCACCGGATGACAGGTGCAGAGTCGGATCGTGTTGAACCAAATACGGTTTACGAAGCCACAATAAATCCAGAAGACCAGTTTACCGGAAGTAATGCAATATTTACCAATAATGATTCAGGTGTTGGCTTTCGAATGGAAACAGCTTCAGGTAACACCAGGTTTGGTGTGATCACCGTACCCAATTCAGAGTTTGAAAATGCACGCTTCCGTATACGTCTGTTAGGCTCCAGTAATGAAACTATTGGTGAAAAAATTGTAAACTCCCGCTGGCTGGATATGCCGGTGAGCCTTTTAAATATTGATGTAGCCATCGACATGATGAAGTACATCGTGAGCGAAGACGAACTAAACAGGCTTAAAAGAGGGTCAGCGGAAGAGAAGGAACAAAAGTTTCGGGAATTTTGGGAAGAGCGCGACCCCACACCCGATACCGAGTTTAATGAGCTGATGACCGAGTATTATGAACGCGTAGATTATTCATTCCGGAATTTCTCATCCCTGCAGACACCCGGCTACAACTCCGATATGGGTAAAGCATATATCCTTTACGGAGAACCGGATGATGTGGAACGCCGTCTGCCAACTGACCAGCCTACAAGAGAAATCTGGGAGTACCCGAATCGTACCCTGGTTTTTGAAGCCACATCCGGATTTGGAGATTTCCGTTTGATTGCCGAACAATAACCTGTTTGTTGGCGTCATTCACTTTGCTATTTTATGATTTATGCCACTTAAAATTGCGATCAGCATGGGCGATCCGAACGGTATTGGCCCTGAAATCATACTGAAAACCATCAAACAGCGAGGTAGTGAAGAAATGCTGTCTGTCATATTTGGGCATTTTGACCTGATAAAGCATACAGCTTCCCTCCTCAATGAATCACCTGAGGTTCAGCAAATCAATCATCCCGATGAAGCTAAAACAGGGATGGCAAATGTGATTAACTGTATTGATGCGAAACTTACATCATTTTCACCCGGATCTATCAGCGCAAATGGTGGAGCTGCATCCATGCAGGCAGTAAGCGCCGGGATTGTATCTTGCCTGAAGAACGAAACCGATGCGCTTGTAACAGCCCCGATCTCCAAGGAATCTATTACCCTTGCGGGGTATAACGTTCCCGGCCATACTGAATTCCTTGCCGAAAAAACCGGTGCAGGCCAGGTTTTAATGATGCTTGTAAGCGGAGCGTTTCGGGTAGCACTGGCAACCATTCACATTCCGGTCCGCCTGATTCCACAAGACCTTACCCACGACCTTATTCTTACACGTCTTAAGCTACTGCACAGCGCACTGAAAAACGATTTCGGTATATCACAGCCTAAAATTGCCGTTCTTGGCCTAAACCCTCATGCGGGAGACGGCGGAGTTATTGGCGATGAGGAAATGACCCTGATCGGGCCTGTCCTCAATAAACTTCAAACAAAAGATGTGGATGTGAAAGGACCCTTTGCTGCGGATGCCTTTTTCGGTAACTCCCGGCAAAACAATTTTGATGCCGTTTTTGCCATGTACCACGACCAGGGATTGATACCATTTAAGGCCCTCACATTCGGATCTGGTGTAAACGTAACTGCAGGGTTACCGATCGTTCGTACGTCCCCCGATCATGGAACTGCATTTGATATTGCCGGTAAAAACCTTGCTGATTGCAGTTCTTTTTCAGCAGCGTTCAGCCTTGCCGCTAAAATGGCAGAAAATAAACAATAACAAAACCGAACCGATATAAACCATTGAACAGCCCAACAACAAACCGTCCGCTTCATCGCTCCTATTCAGTGCTGGCAGAAATTTACGATGCCGTGATGAAAGATGTGGATTACGAAGCCTGGACGGACTACATTGATGAAGTGATTATGATGCATCATCATGAAGCACGTGATGTGCTGGAGCTCGCATGCGGAACCGGTACTATGGCGCTCTCGATGGAAGAAATTGGCTACTACAATATTACAGCCACCGACCTTTCCCCGGAAATGATCCGTAAAGCAAAAGAAAAAGCACGTCTTGCTGACTCCGATGTAGAATTTCATACACAGGATTTCTTAAACATTGAGCTGACCAAAACATTTGATGCGGCTTTTATGGTATTCGACAGCCTCAACTACCTGCATAACGCTGAAGATATCTTACAGCTACACGAACAAGTCTACCAACATCTCAACCCGGGCGGTATTTTTGTATACGATTTTACCACACCCCGAAACTCCAAAAAGGCCATTCGTTATCTTAATGATGAGCAAGACACGGTCAATCAAATGTACACCTATCACCGTACCAGCAGCTACGATGATGAAAAACGAATCCACACTAATACATTTGATATCGAAAAGCGGCCTCACAGCCGGTCGGATTTCACAGAGACTTTTCGGGAAGAGCATCATCAAAAAATATATACGTTAAAAGACATCACGCCAATCATAGAGCAATCTCCTTTTCAGCTGCTAAAGGCATATGATGGGTTTGAACTGAAACCGGCTCACAAACGAAGCCTTCGAATAACTATGGTACTGCGATGACAGGAAACAGCGTAATTGAGCTTCATGATGTATCGATTGGGTTTAACGGGCAGGATGTGCTGCGTAACGTTAATTTTTCGCTGGATGTCGGCGAGTTTTGCTATGTGATTGGAAAAACGGGATCGGGAAAAAGCTCATTTTTAAAACTGCTCTACCGGGATCTTTTGCCCGATTCAGGAGTCGTTCAGGTTGCCGAATACAACATATCCACTCTGCCCGACAAAAAAGTACCATTCCTGAGAAGACGTCTGGGAATTGTATTCCAGGATTTTCAGCTGCTGCCTGACAGAGATGTGTACGAGAACGTGGCATTTGCACTTCGGGTAACCGGGCAAAAGAAACGTTACATCAAAAAAAGAGTTCTCGAGGTACTGGGGTTGGTTGGCTTGAGCCATAAACGAAAAGCTATGCCTCACGATCTTTCAGGCGGCGAACAGCAGCGGGTGGTCATCGCCCGGGCACTTGCAAATGAACCCCGTATTTTACTGGCAGACGAACCCACCGGTAACCTTGATCCTGATGTAAGTGCATCCATCATGGAGCTGCTGAAGACCATCAATAACCGGGGTATGTCCGTTCTGATGGTAACACATGATTACGATATCGTTCGTCGGTTTCCTTTCCGTACAGTACAGATTGAAGATGGCAAGATGCAAGACATCAAAGTACTTTAACCGGGTTAATTCCAGGAATAGCCTTGGGCCTGAAGTGAATTAAATCGCAAAACCCTGTTTTGTAAGGGCGAATGTAAGATGTGCAATAA
>JAWLEH010000001.1:88506-103400 GCA_041686215.1 Balneolaceae bacterium
AGTACTTTAACCGGGTTAATTCCAGGAATAGCCTTGGGCCTGAAGTGAATTAAATCGCAAAACCCTGTTTTGTAAGGGCGAATGTAAGATGTGCAATAAGATGTGCAATAAAAGCAAGAGGCCTGGCTTTCAACCAGACCTCTTTAACTACGTTGGCTTTCGGGGTACAACTCTTATCGAGTTATAACAATGGGTCTAACGAACAGATTGAATGAATGTTCCATGCTGATCCAATTTTTTTTCAAATTTTCAGAAACAATCACTGATTTCTATAAAACACCTTTTTTCCGAAGATTAGATACGATTTCAACATCAGTCATTCCCATCCTGCAGCCCTGAAAAACGCTCTGTTTTCACCCGGCTTTTTGTTGTAAATAGGTGTATATCCCCGTAGAGAGAAAAAGATGTGCGCGCCCTTGTAATTGCCGTATACAGAAGTTCCCGGGTTAAGATGGGTACATCGCGGCCGGGCAGCAGCAGGTTTACATTCTCAAATTCCGATCCCTGGCTTTTGTGTACCGTTAAGAAATAAGCTTGCGAGTAATGCTGTAGCTGTTCAGGCCGGACCCGCTTCAACCCGCCTGCTGACTGGATGTAGACATAAAAGGGATGGTCTTCTTTTCCGGTTGATACACAGACTCCAAAATCACCGTTAAATACTTCAAGATCATAATCATTCTTATTTATAATGATCGGCCTTCCATGATACCAGCCCCTCTTTATAGCTGTGAATGGTTTTGCTGCCAGAGAACGTTCTACCATTCGGTTCAAACTATCCGACCCCGATAACCCGTTTCTTAAAACTGTCAGCCAAATATTTTCTTTCCAGTACTCCATCAGTCCTTCAGGATCCTCAATGGTGCCCGCATTTTTCAATCTCTGAAGGTTTTGATCTGCCAGTTCAGAAAGATCCCGGTTTGAATAGGAAAATGAGTGGTGGTTGATATCACTGTAGATTTCAAATAGTTCAATCGCCTCGTTTTCCGACACTAACCCGCGATTAACTGCGTAGGCAAGGGTTCCGATTCCGCTCTTCTCATCAAACCGATAGCTTTTCGTAAGATATACAATGGAATTAGCTGTTCGGGACAGATTCTCATTCGAATAGTTCTTTCCAATCGCGACTCCCATTTCATTCAGTTTCTCCCGGGTCTCCGGTAAAAAACCGTTCTCATCTTTTTCACAAAGGTCAGCAAAAACAGATCCGGCTTCAACAGATGCAAGCTGGTCTTTATCTCCAAGCAGAATCAATCGTGTGCCTGCCCCAACATGCCGTACCAAACGATCAATCAAAGAGAGATCAATCATAGAGGCTTCATCGATAATAATTAAATCGTAGGGAAGTTTACTCTCCTCTGCCGGAGGTAGTAGTCCTTTGTGTTCAACAGACCGAAGAAGACGGTGAATGGTACTTGCTTCAGTTGGATAATGAGTCATTTCCTTATCTTCCAAATCCAGCTTTTTCATCTCCTGCCGAAGTGCTTCCCCCATCCTGCCTGCAGCTTTCCCTGTTGGTGCCGCAAGGGCAATTCTCATAGGCTTCACTATGCTTCTCTGGTGCATTACCAACAAACGTGCAACCGTTGTGGTTTTCCCGGTTCCAGGGCCCCCTGATATTATCAGAAACGACGTAAGAAACGAGAGTGCAGCGGCCGCCTGCTGCCAGTTCATTTCATCACCGGTCCCAACAGGAGCGAACATTTTTTTGCCCTGTTTAAGTGTTGCTGGATTCACCTTTGTATTCTGCTCATCTGCTTTAGCGGTAATCCACTTTTTCACCCGTCTCTCCATTTTGAAGTAGTGGTTCAGATAAAGCTTTTTTTTATGGAGAACCAGCGGGAGATCTGCTTCGGGACCACCTGTGATTTCACTTGTTCCAATGTTCGGTATTTGATCTGGTAATGCT
This sequence comes from Balneolaceae bacterium, assembly GCA_041686215.1. Lineage (GTDB taxonomy): Bacteria > Bacteroidota > Rhodothermia > Balneolales > Balneolaceae > SW132. Next base: position 90,413 of record JAWLEH010000001.1, read on the forward strand.
CGAAGCAAGTCATCCTCAAGATCAAGCAGCCGGCCCAATTTACTAAAGCTGTACCCTGCAGGTGCACACACATGGCCCGCCCTGATAAGCAACAGTACAAGCGTTAGTAGCAACTTATCTTCAAATGATAAATTCATTCCTTTGTTTACAAGGTAGCGGATCATCTCCTGCTCATATCTCCCGGCAAGCCGCATCAGAAGGAATCGCTCCTTTCTATCGTGGTCTCCGACTATTTCCATATCCGGAGGACTTAACTGGTTCTGTCTGTTATTCATCGTTTCAGCTCCTCCTCAAGTGAAGTAATGGTTTCGAGTTCGGGTTTGTGAAACCATATTCCATTATCGCTACCGGGACGAATCCCGCGCACAAACAAATACACGACTCCCCCAAAATTCAGATTATAATCGAAGTTGGTGTCTACCGATTCAAGATATTTCTTCAGAGCCACCGTGTAAATATGATATTGCAGATCATACATTGCAGAGTAAATCGCCTCTCTGAGTTTTTCACGACTGTAATCATCCGGGGTGTTTCCAAGGTAATTCGACTTGTAATCCACAATAAAATACTGCCCGTTTTGCCGTGCAATCAAGTCAATAAATCCTTTCATAAACCGATGAGGACCAGTGTACCCTCTGCCGGGATGTCCATCCCTGATACAATGCAAAAGCCTGTTTGCATCTGCAGAAATCGTCGGGAAATGAAACTCCATTTCTCGTACCTGATCATCGTTGGTTAGGCGCGAAAGCTCCAGGCCGGGAATTGGCGCGTGAACAACGTTAACAAGCATCTGCTGTAAAGTGCTCACCCAGTGCTCCTCAAACTGATACTCCTCCAGGATCCCTTCAATCAACTTTCCATAGGTAGCTGATTCGACAGCTGAAAAGTCGAACTGTTCGTCCTCAAATATTTTATGTACAACTGTTCCTGCTGTGGCACCTTTGGGGAACGTAAACAGAGTGCGACCGGCCGGCTTTGCGGTTTCATCTCCCTGCTGATCCAGCAGCGATGCAAGTGCATCTGTAATTTCATCCCTGTCTCTGCCCTCTGCCCCCGAACCGTGACCGGCAATACTTGAAAAACTCTCGGTTGCAATCTGCAGCGGCAGACGCTCACGTCCGGTATATTTCGGTTTTGGTAAATCTTTGGTTTCAGAGCGTGTAAGCTGAGCATCGACAGATTCACCGGTTTCACTTTCAACAAGTTCCAGTTCAATCAATCCTCCTGACTTTTCCTGCAACTCTTCGAACCGTTTCAGAAAAGTTTCATCCGAAACATCTGTATTCTCCTTCACTTTCACCTGATTTTCGATTGCTTCCAATACAGCACGCTGACCAGTAAGTGCAGCTCCCAGCCCAGATACATTTGAAACAGAATGAGTATTCCAAATCAGTATACCGGCTACCTGAGCCCGCGTTAGGGCTACATAGGCTTTCCGAACATCTTCCGCAACCTGTTCAAATGACGATTGAATTTCTGCCCTGATTCGGCGATCGGTCTTTTCACGCTCATAATTAATATGCAGTTGTTCGGTCTCAGAATGATGGTATTCAATAATATCTGAGGCATCACTACTAAAACTTACCGGTTTAAAGCCCTGCCACAGAGTTGGACAAATCACGACAGGAAATTGCAACCCTTTGCTTGCGTGAATTGTCATGATTTTTACCAAATGCTGGTCACTTTCAATCTGTAGCTCTTTTTCTTCTTCTTTCGATTCTTTCATCTGCTGCTTGAGCCATGCGTGAAGTTTTACCGGCCCAAGGTTATTCTCCCTTTCTGCTGCCGAACAGAGCTCTGCAAGATGAAACAGGTTAGTGATGGTCCGTTCAGTGCTCTCGATTTGAGTGAATGAAAGTAACTTTTTCTTTTGATAAGCGAGGTTATAAAACATGGAATAAAATCCACGGGATCTCCAAAGGTCCTGAAGCTCAAACAGCTCCTCAGTCAACCTGTTCCTGCTATCATCATCTTGTAATACCCCGGCAGCTTTTGTCAGATCAAATCCAAAAAATCCAGTCAGCGCCAGGGCATGTACAGCTCTTTTATCTGTGGGACTGATAACCGCGCTCATCAGTCTGGATAAACGGTTCGATTCCGGCGTATCAAAAATACTTTGGTCTGTTTGAGTCACAGAATCTATACCGGCTTTTTTTAAACGCTTTTGGAGATCATAGGCGTGTTTATTGCTGTTAACAAGAATTGCAATATCACCGGCTTCCAGGGGGCGGTCACCCAGCATGGTTTTCCCTTTAACGGAGGGATCCAGCATCTCTACAACTGCCCGAACTGTGTGCCTAAATGAAAACTCTGTGCCCTCTTCTTTGCTGCCCTCCACACCAGTACGTCCGATAACCTGCAGTGGCGCCGCTTGTACTCCCCCTGTTACCAAACCGTCATTATAGTTCGGGCGCCCTGCTTCGGACGGGAAATATGAAATTTCCTCCTCAATGAAAGCTCCGTGATCACCGGAAAATAGTCCATTCACCGCTTCAATATAACCTACCGTGCTCCGGTAGTTGTGCTTTAATGTATACTCATTTGAAACGCCATCTTTTCGAGCTTTAAAGTAGGTGTGCAAATCTGCACCCCGAAATGCGTATATTGCTTGTTTTGGATCCCCGATCATCATCAGGCTGCACTTCTCCGTAGCATCCTCAGGATAGATTTGTTTAAAGATCTGATACTGAACCGGATCGGTATCCTGGAATTCATCCACCAGCGCAACAGGGTATCGGGATCTTAGTTTATGTGCAAGTTCCAGGCCAGAACCAGGCCGGGTTAAAGCATCTCGAACTTTTTTAAGCAAATCATTGTAACCTACTTTATTTTCAGTAAGTAACATACTTTCTCTTCGACTTTTTATATCCTCTGAGGCATATCGAATAATCCACTCTGTAAGCCCTGGCAAATGCGAGGTAGTCTGCAGGTACTGCTGCCATAATTCAAAGAAACTATGGCGTCTTGTTGGGTTGCCGTTTTTCTTCAGATTGCCTTCGTCATATAGGTAATCTGCCGAGAGCCTTTCCATTTTATCAAACCCGTCGATAGCATAAATTTCATCCTCAAAAAATTTCTTTAGATTACGAATAAGCTTTTTACTTGATCTTGAAAAATGGCTGATATCATTATTTTCAAGAATATCTGTAATCTCTTGCTCTTCGGCCCGCCATGTTTTTTTACACTGCTGCCGTATGGATAGTACCTCTTCTGCAAATGCGAACGGATCCTCTATGGCATTGCCCTCAGGTTTCCCAAAGTTCTTCGTAACCAACGGATGAATGCCATGTTTCCCAATCAGGTCTGACGGTGATTCGGCAAATGAAACCAGCTTTTGGAGCAGGAACTTCCCGGTTTCGGTTTCGCTGTGCTGATCCACAAAAACCCGCCAAAAATCTTCGGCTGCCTGCAGCAAGAGTTCGTCCCCGGGCTGAAGCTCACTTTCAAAAGGAGTACCTGCCGATAGTGCCTCTTCCTGTAATATTTTCTGACAAAATCCATGAATGGTAAACACCTGGATATCATCAAAATTCCGTATGGCGCGTTTCAGTTTATCAGTTGCATGCTTGCGGTCTTTCAATTGTTCATGAAACCGAACTAAAAAGTCATCATCCCTGTGCCTGCTTTCTACCCCCGTCTCCGCCACTGTCAGGCACTCCCTCAGCCGTTCAAGAATACGCTGTCTGAGTTCGCCTGTTGCTTTCCTGCTAAATGTAACGGCCAGGATATCTTCCGCTTCAAGATTCCAGTTAAACAATAACCGAATAAATATCCCGACGATCGTATAGGTTTTACCCGTACCTGCACTGGCTTCAACCAGCACTCTGCGGGAGGGTTCCAGTTCATAAACATCAGTCAGCTCTGAACTCATTTCTTCTCTTCTGTATGATTTTGCATTGTCAGTATCACGTCTCCAAGCACCTCGTTCAGGTATGCTTCGCTGAATTGAGCGTCGCGGCCCAGGAATAACTCTGCATACGCATCCCGGTTATCTGCATGTGGACGATACGTTGATCCTTCAAATGTACTTTTCGCTTTCCCATAACCTGTGCCCTCCTTTTTCCGATTGGCTGCTACAAACTCATAATTCGTATTGGGGAAAAACAGGGGAGGTTTTTTCATGCCATTCAGATATAGATGCAGCACTTTTCCAAGCTCTTCCTCCGGTTCATCCACCGGGTTAAAGACTCGCAACTCCGGATCTTTTTTCAGGTTGCTCAGCATAAAGGATTTCTCATTGGTAAATAGGCCTGAGAATTGTGCAAAAAGATGTTCTATCCAACCTCGCAGAAGCTTGTCACCCCGGGTGCCTGAGGGGGTAACGGTAAAAAATCTGTCTTTAGAATAGGAGATCAGTTCACCGGTAATTTTGAATGAATGTACCAAGGTGTCCAGAGATTTTCTCACCTTTCCGGGCGGAGAACTCACATTTGTAATTTCCTGAAGAGCAGACTCCACTCCGGTTTGTAAATCTTTTTGGTTTGATATGCCCCGCCAGCCTGATGGAAACCGGCCGGATTGGGCCAGTATTGTTTCGATTGATTCAATCTCTATTCCACTGATCCTCCACTCAAGAAGCCTCTCAAAGAGAAGATGAACTTCGAGTGCGTTCAACAAAAACTCGTTTTTCTCTTCACCCAAATTAGTCAGGCTTGCCCCAAAATGATATCGGATAAACTCCTTTTGCGGATTCGATATAAATCGCATAAGATTTTCAAGTTCTATTGCATCGGGCAATTCAATATCCATTTCTCCCGATGGCAGGTAGAATCCTTTGTTCTTTCCCCGCCCATGCCGTATGGCCTCTGCTATTTTATAATTTTGCTGGGACAGAGATCGATCTCCCGTGAAATTTTCTTGCGAAAACCCGTGAAGTGATTCTTTTATGACCCACTCTTCCCTGCCTTTTTCAGAAATGGACGACAGAAACTCAACCCATTCACTCACTACCGGCGATGGAGGAATCTCCTCGTTATCTTTACGGCTCTGGCCTACATAACTGCAATAATGGATGTTTTTGGCCGCCATAATAGATTCTAAAAAGAGGCTTCGGTCCTGGTGTTTTGGATTCCGTTCTGTTATCCGCGGATTCGCAGCCATCAGATCGAAATCTATTTTCCCCGGTTTACGCGGAAATTCACCTTCATTTAACCCTACCAAGGCAATAATTTTCGCGGGTATTGATCGCACCGGCACCATTGAACTGAAGGTAATTCCACGTGTAAAAAGTGCACTGGCAGATGTTTGTTGATCCAGCAATGATTCAGCCTGCGTTCGAAAAAGCCCGAATGAAACGGGAGACGTAATGCCTGCACACTCAGCCTCATCACGAACAGATTGCAAAATTGAGTAAACTTGCGACAGACCATTTTCACCTGAAGATTCATCTGAAATAAAATACGACAGCATTGTTTCCATCTCGTTGCACCAGTCACCAAGCGATCTTGCCTCTTTCGATAAGCCGTTCAGCCATCTGAGCCCTGCAAGTAAGCGGTTAAAGCCGGCCCATGTATCTTGCTGTTCCCTGCCTTCAATTTCATGAAACCGAAGTTCTTCCGGGTGATCAAACGGGGAGTCATCACGCCCGAAGATCTGACCATTCCATCCCCGGCCCACCACTGCCTGCCAGGTTTTGAGCGGCTCCGGTGGTTGCTTTTCTAACAGGCGATGGCGCTCATCCAGCCCCCATACCACGCTGTTTTCATCAATCCAGTTGTTCAGGCGGCCTGTAGACTGTTTGGTAATTTGAAACGATTCTCTGACAGACGGATTCATTAAAAGATCCAGAACCTCTTCGGTATAGAAACGAGAATCGGCGAGATGCAGCAGCTGTTCAAACGCTTTCAGAGCACTCTGATCCGATTGCCTGAAATCCACGTGGTATGGAATAGAGGGAAGCTCTTCCTCTCCGGCTCCAAAAACGGCATGAATGACCGGTGCATACTGCTCCGGGTCGGGCATTGCAACAAGTATATCATCCGGATGAAGGTCTGGATTCTTTTCAAACTGCCGAAGTAAAAACTGGTATAGAACTTCTACTTCCCGAAGCGGTGAATGGCATGAATGAATCTGAACAGATTCACTCAACTTTTGCCCCGAGATTGCAAATGGCTTTGCGGTCAAAATTGAATGCTGAACGCGGCCAAGCAGAGACGTATTATCCGGTTGTTCAATGTCAGATTCAACCTTTTTAATGTAGGGTTCTAACTGACGCTCGGTACCCTCAACTTCATCACCAAAAGCGTCCAATAGCGGATGGTGGTTTCGGTCGCGCGGCATGTTGTTCACAACACACTGAAAAACTATGCAATCCACTTGGTTTGAGATGGCATCTGTCATGTCAAAAAGCGATTCAGGCTGCAGGTGCGGATTAAACAGGTAGACGGGTTCACGAAGCTTTATTGATCCATTTCTAAGAGCCTGAGTCGCTTCTGCTACCAGTTCAGCACGATTTGGGTATGATGCGGTTTCACCGTCAGACTTTTTTCGGTAATCCTCAATCAAATTCCACAAATCTGCCTGCCAACGCTCATCTCCGTTATCCGCTGCGTCTCCCTGCTGCCACTTAAGAATCATTGAAGGCCTGTAAACCAGATATTGATCAAAAACTGAGGCGATTTTCAGCGAAAGCTGACGGAGGGCCTTTTCCTGCATCGGCTCTTTTTGTGAGTTTACATAGGTATCAAGGCGCGCGAATCGTTCTCTGATTTCCTGTTTTGACAGTACATCAAATACCAGCCAGCTAAGTGGTCCCGGATCTGAGGGCAGCAATGCCGGCAAAGCAGGATACAATTTTCGAATCATTCGGAATTGCCACTCTGAAGGTAGCAGAAAAGATAGGTTTGCAGCTACGCCCAACTCTTCAGCCAATTTTAATTTCAACCAGCCTGCAGTCTCCTTGTTCGGCACAATAATTTGGCGCGCAGTCAGCGGGTCAGCCGGCAAGGCGTGCGTCAGACGGCCGGCCAGTTTATCAGCAAGTTTCTCCAGAGTATTGGATTTATATAGTTTCATTTGCTTTACGCCTCATAATTCAATTTTGCTTGAGTATAGTGAATTCGGATCCATAACTAAAATCTGTATCTACAGGAATTCTTGTGGATACCTTGCTTCAATAGTCATACCGCACCCCAATGCGGCTTCTCCATTATCTTCTATTATAGCCCGACCTTTTGAAAGGTTTGGAGATTTCATTTCATGGCTCAAGGCCGGGATGACTTTTGCTGAGCTTCTTTACCCAGAAGAATTCTTGTAGATCCTAAAATCTCACGATCCGGATAGCGTAATTTTCTATCAGAGAGTGGAAAATCAAACAGCCAGCTCAAATTTTTGCCTAAATACTAATAAGTTAGTATTATCCACAATACCTGCTCAGATAAGAGATTATCTATGTTTCGAATCATATATGTACTTTTTTTCATCATTTGTTTTTTTCACTCCGGGTTTATAATAGCTCAAACCAACGTGACGGGAACCATTCAAAGTGTAGACGGTCGGCCTATAGAAGTCGTTGAACTGGAGGTTTCAAATATCGGAGAGACCGGTTTATCCGAAACTCCGCCCTCTTTTACAACAGACGAAAATGGGAAGTACAGCATCACGTTTTTTGAACCGGGAATTTACACGATTCATTTGCATGGGGTATATCACAGATCCCTTCGTCTCCCTTTTTTAGTATTTGACCAGCCAAACGTAGAAATGGATATCCGCATGATTCCCAAACCGGCAAATACCGGAGATTATTTTCATGAACAACTCTATACAGAATGGATACGGGCTTTTGGAAATTTTAACGGGTACGATTTCTTTTCCGGAAAAATTTTCAAAGAGACGGAGGATGGTGCTATTGAAACGACGGTTCCGGTAATAAATGACACCCTGCGCTACCAGCTTCGCGGGATCAGCCCGGGTATTTCTGTGTTACCCGGTGCCGATGCTTATTCATACCGGGGAGACGGGACGTTTGAAGCAATTCATTTCAACAGTCAAGACGATTCGCTTACCCTGCGCTACAAACCCGGGCAAACCTTACCAAATGGTTCTATTTACCCTGATAATGTACTGCCATCACAAGTTTCTTTACGTGCTATTCTCTCATTTAAACACCCTGAGCAGTTGCTATGGATCAAACCCCTTCATCTGGCTCAAACAACACTACCGACAGTTGCTGACACATCGCTTGTAAATGGAGAACCCATACCCAAAAAAAGCCTCAAACATATGATGGCAGAATCCATCCAATCATTTGATAATCCCCAAATCCGAAAGCACATTCAGTGGCTGGAGAATCATTTGGCAAAAGAAGATCTTCACCCTCAACAGCGTTCTTCTCTTTACATTTCGTATATCAGCCTTCTTTCTCAGGCTCATCGCTTTGAATCTGTGTTACAGAATGTTAATAGCTCAGGTACGGGATTTCAAGAAGTAAAGAAAAATATGCAGATACTTAGAAAAGCGCTCGAAGAGGTTGATCCGCGCCATCCCGCCTGGCAACTGAATCCTGAAGGACCCGTGTACCTGCTTGAACTACTTAACTTTTCCGACAGTGTGATGCAGTATACCGCACAAATGATACAGTATCATGCAGATGATCTTGTCGTCAGAAACCTGGTTTTAAAACACGTGGAACACCAAGCCTCTCGATATGAACAAGTAGAAGATATGCCTCATTATGAATGGATCGTTCAGCGGTTCGGTGAGCGGAATCTTGCCAGGAAAATGCAAGAGACCTTTAAACATAGTCTTGAAGATTTTTAGAAAAACCGAGTCTTTTACAAAAGTTGTGCTTTTAGTGCCGATTCTACCAAAGATGAGTAAGAGACCCCCATTTTATTGGCAGCCTCTTTCAACAACTCAATCGTTTTCACTTCAAGATAGTAGCTGGCAACTTTCTTTTCGGGCTTCTCTTCAACCTTTTCCCGGGCCTTGCTGATCATCTTTTCTGCAAAAGACTCTGCGAGTGAAAGGCCATACGTATTCCCTGCCTCTTTAAAAATAGTGTTCTCTTCAGTGGCTCCGTCCGGTTTGCGGTCGGCAACAAAATCGAACTCCGAGACATCGCTTGCAGGACCTCCGATTGGTGAATATCCCAGGCTTTTTCGTAATCCCATAGTATTAATATCCGTTCCTGATCTCTTTTGCGAGATTCATATAGTCTTCTGCACCATAGCTTTGGCTGTCGTACTCAAATATTGTTTTGTGGTGACTTGGCGCTTCAGCCAGAGCAATATTATCCCGGATAAGCGTATTAAATACCTTCGATCCGAAATGCTCTCTGATGTGCCCAACCACCTCCCGGTTAAGATTTTTACGCTTATCATACAGCGTACAGACAATACCTTCAACTTTCAGATTAGGATTAAGACGCTTCTGAACAATTTTGATCAGGTCCATCAGTTTCGATAACCCATGCAGTGCCAGGTATTCTGATTGCAGAACTATCACCAATTCATCCGCCGCTGTAAATGCATTCAGAGTGAGTAAACCCAGGTTGGGCGGACAGTCGAGAAGGATAAAATCGTAGTTGTCCTCAATTTCCGCTAAAGCTGTCCGTAATATTTGTTCACGGGCCGGTTCATTCACAAGTTCCATTTCAGCCCCCGAGAGCTCAATCGAAGCCGGTAAAATATCAAACCCATTATGCTCAAGAATTGCCTCTGAAGCAGATATCTGACCTTTTAAAACATGGTAAATGTTCTGTTTCATTCTGGAGGAGTGAATTTTCAGTGAATAGGTCAGGTTTGCCTGAGGATCCATATCCACGAGCAAAACTTTGAAGCCAATTTTGCTGAGTCCCGCTCCGGTGTTGATGGTAGTGGTGGTTTTGCCAACACCACCTTTTTGGTTAGTAAATGCGATTTTTCTCATGAGATTCTCTGCGCTTTAGTTGTAATCTATCTACAGGAGTATCAGAGCCGTCAATTGTTACAGAATTATTAGATAAATCTAATATTTTAGCGCTCTAATCTGCTACATCATATTATCGGGTTAGAAGGTGATTAACTTGAGTCTATTTCTGTAAAATCAAGCCCATGATTATAAAAACCCCCTTCTTTACAATCATTCTTAGCTCACTCGGGGAATCATCTTGTTTAATAAATAAATTATAACGGATACCAGGAAGACGAATCCGGCTTCTGTAATATTGTTATGCCGTAACTCATATTTACAATATCTTTAGGCAAAAGGGCTGCCGGGTAATTTTTTAAAGATTGTTTGGTATGTCTGGAAAATACGATCATTCTACACAAACACTTTTTACATGCCGGACAATCTACCCCCCATGAGATTCTTTAGCCGAAAACTAATCAAGCCTACGGACCTGAATGCACACGGAACACTTTTCGGTGGATCTGTTTTAGCCTGGATTGATGAAGAAGCCGCCATTTACGTTACCTGCCAGCTTGGAAAAGGGAATATTGTAACCAAGTTTATGTCCGAGATAAATTTTGTTAGCTCTGCTTCTCTCGGAGATATCATTGAAATCGGAATGGAAACTGTAGACTTTGGAAAATCTTCCATAACTGTACGCTGTGTTGTACGCCAAAAATTCAGCCACAAAACGATTATTAGTATCGACAGAATAGTATTTGTCCACCTCGACAAGGATGGTAAACCAACACCTCATCACATTAAAGAACCAGCAAACGATTAGATTATGTCTTCTGAAAACGGACCTATTGATTTTCAAATTATTAAAGATATGTTGTATAACGACGATGAATACGTAAAGGAATTTTGCGAGGCATCTGTCATCTCCTTTTCGGAATTCAAGTCGAATTTCAGGACGCACCTGATGAATGAGGATTTGGAGAATCTTCGCAGAACCGGCCATAAGATTAAACCTGTAGCGAAAATGCTTAAACTGGATCCCATTTTAGAAACGTACGAAAAAGCCAAACTCCTGTTGATGGAGGACGGGGATAAAGAGTTGAAAAGTGAATATGCAAGTGAAATGGATACATACTGCCAAAAAATTCTCGACCAGCTCCACCAGCGATCGAATAATTAAAACATTAAAATTGCGCTTTCTGCAATTCTTAATTCACCGATTCGATATGTACGTCGAATCTCAACCATTTTCTCTCTATGAAAATATTAGTAACAGGTGGAACCGGGTTTATTGGCAGCCACACCATACTCGAACTGCTGAATGCTGGCCATGATGTGCATGCGATGGATAATTTATCCAACAGTAAAGTCACATCCCTGGAACGAGTTGAAAAGCTGACAGGCCGAAAAGTTCAATTTCAAAAAGCAGACCTGCTTGATGAAAACGCTCTGGATCGTTTATTGGATGGAACCGGCATAGACGCTGTCATTCATTTTGCCGGGTTAAAAGCTGTCGGAGAGTCGGTTGAAAAGCCCCTCTACTACTACGAAAATAACGTTACTGGAACGATTAATCTCTGCAAGGCAATGGCCAGACACGGTATTAAACGCATGGTATTCAGTTCTTCCGCTACCGTCTATGGCAACCCCGCAAAATCTCCTCTGACAGAAGAATCTAAACTTTCAGCAACCAACCCATACGGACAAAGCAAACTTACCATTGAGCATATTTTAAGGGATATTTGTGCTGCAGATCAGGAATGGGAAGTATCTTTACTGCGATACTTCAATCCAGTGGGAGCTCACGAAAGCGGAGAAATTGGTGAAGATCCTAACGGGATCCCAAATAACCTGATGCCATTTGTAACACAGGTTGCAGTTGGTAAACGTGAAAAACTTTCGGTGTTTGGGAGCGACTACCCCACTGAAGACGGAACCGGTGTGCGGGACTACATTCACGTGGTGGATCTCGCCAAAGGGCACCTTAAAGCTATTGAAAATCTTGAAAAAGAGTCTGGGGCAGAAGCATATAATCTGGGTACCGGTGAGGGCTCCAGCGTTTTAGATGTCGTGAAAACATTTGAAAAAGCCACTGGCAAAAAGATTAATTACGAATTGACTGACAGACGGCCGGGAGACGCTGCCGTTTGTTTTGCTGATGTCCGGAAAGCAAAGGAAAAGCTTCACTGGCAAACAGAAAAAAACCTTGAAGATATGTGCCGTGATGCCTGGAACTGGCAAACAAAGAATCCGAATGGTTACAAATAACCCCTTTTTTTGTTAAAAGTGTAAAATCTTCGTTTTTTCTGTAAGGGTTTACGCCTATTTGTATCATACACTGTACGATTGTAACAGATACTGGAAAACACATGAAGAGTACTGAAACTAAAAAAACCACTGAGCGGGATGTTACCCAGCTGTTAAATAACCTGGACAGTGACGGAACAAAGGCCTATAACAAGCTTTTTCCACTCATTTATAACGAGCTCAAAGATATTGCATCTATACAGATTGCCTCCGAGAGAGATGATCTGACTCTAAATCGTACAGATTTGGTTCATGAGGTGTACATGAAATGGCTGCAGCAGGAAGAGCTCGATTGTACCAACAGAAAACATCTTCTCCGTCTTGCATCTAAAGCTATGCACCAGATTCTTGTGGATTATGCCCGCAAAAAGCTGGCGTCTAAAAGAGGTAGCGGTGCAGTGAAAGTTGAACTCGAAGAAGAGCGGTTAAATGTAAAAGAAGCTGAAGAATTTCTTGAACTGAACGAGGCGTGTAAAGAGCTCAAACAGATTGATGAACGGCTCTACGAAATTGTAGAGTTGAAATATTTTAGCGGGCTTTCCGTCCGGCAGGTAGCAGAGGCACTTGATATTTCCACCAGCACAGTAAACCGGGATTGGAAAAAGGCTAAAACACTTCTTTTCATGAAACTAAAAGAGATTCAGGAGTAAAATTAAGTAGATTAAACTCCCTAAATATAAGGCAGCAGCCATCAGGTTACTGCCTTTTTTTATTTTCCTGAGTTCGTCACTAATCTTTTATTAAACTATACGAAAAGCATTCCCTAAAGAAGCATCAACTCGCATTCCTGAATGCCTCGGAATTTGATGTACTGCCCTTTGTGGACAAAAGAGCTATTTTCCCATATTTA
>JAWLEH010000118.1:0-10330 GCA_041686215.1 Balneolaceae bacterium
TTTGACAGCCTTAAAGGATAAAAGGCCTCTTTCACTGCAAAGATCCCCGGGAGAAGAGGCACTCCAGAATAAACTTCATATCGATCAAAAAGTTTTGGGCTCCAGGTTGATACCTCGCGGGCTCTGCCCCGGGGTAGTTCATTAAACAATCCTACGCTTCCAGCTGGCCCTTCCGGTTATTTATTTCTGAAACGTTCCGTTTACCAGTCGCCAGATATCCAGCGGATTGTCTGATTTTAGTTCATCAGGTAAAAGTTTTTCGTTCACATCCTGGAAAGCAACGGGGCGGGTAAACCGGCGAATTGCTCCGGTTCCGACAGATGTAAATTTAGAATCTGTAGTGGCTGGATAGGGGCCGCCATGATGCATCGAAGGAACAACGGCAACACCAGTTGGCACACCATTAAAAATGATTCGGCCCGCCCTCTGCCGGCACAGATGAAGTAATTCGCTCTGCTCGTTTAACTCATACTCTTCACCCATCAGGGTGATGGTTAACTGACCTTTCAGGTTTTTCGCAAGGGTTTTCATCTGTTCGTCATCCTCGCACTCCACAACCAGGGTAAAGGGGCCAAAAACTTCTTCCCAAAGTTCTTTATTGCTGAGAAAGTGAGAGGCGTCGACAGAGGCGAGCGATGCTGCGCGGTTGAGCCCTTCTTCATCTGCTCCGTTTGTGAGAGTTTGAACCTCCTGGAGGTTGAAAAAGTGGTCCCGTTTACCGGCGTAATTCTTTGCAATTCCCTCATTCAGCATGCAGTCGGGTGTATAATCATTCAGCAGCCCGGCCAGTTTAATTTTAAAAGAATTCAGGCCCTCACTCTTAACGCCAATAAGTAGTCCGGGTTTTGTGCAAAACTGACCATTACCCAGTGTAACGGATTGAGAATACTGTTCCGCTAGTTCTTCGGGGGAGTTGTTAACTTTTCCGGAAAGCAAGAATACAGGGTTCACACTGCCCATCTCAGCATAGACAGGAATGGGTTCACTCCGCTGTGCGGCTGATTTATAAATGGCATTTCCTGCTTTTAGTGACCCTGTAAATCCAATAGCTTTTACATCAGGGTGCTGTACGAGTTTTTGACCGAGATCCGCCTTTCCATTCAGGCTGCTGAACACACCATTGGGTATACCTTCGGTTTTTTCTGCAGCTTTCAAAATGGCACGGGCCACAAGTTCATTTGTGCCGGGGTGCGATTCGTGGGCCTTCACAATCACCGGGCAGCCGGCTGCCAGGGCAGAAGCCGTATCACCCCCGGCGGTAGAAAATGCAAGCGGAAAGTTACTGGCGCCAAATACAACCACGGGACCCAGCGGAAACTGCATATTCCGGATATTCATTTCTTTCGTATCCAGACGAGCATCCACCCAGGATCCTTCCCGAAGCAGTTCGGCAAACATGCGAAGCTGGCCTACAGTGCGGCCCCGTTCTCCTTCAAACCGCCCGTTCGGCAGGCCCGATTCAAGGGTTGCCCGGTGGATAAGTGTATCACCAAGATTGAGAATCTCGTCGGCAATAGTATCCAGAAACGCGGCTTTGATTTCGCCGGAAACAGTGCTGTATGTTTGATACGCTTTTTTAGCTGCCGAAACCGCCCGGTTGGTTTCATCATCCGTAGCAATAAAAAATGATTCCCCAAGAGGTTTGTTTGTGGAAGGATCAACCGCCTGAATTGATTCATTTCCGGCACTGGATTCTGATATTCCAATAAAATTTACGCCTTCTATCATAACTGTATTTAATTTCAGTATTCAAAATTCTTACTTATGATTCGTTAACTCGAGGGTACCATTAACGAGATCTTCAATTTCGCTGCGGCTTGCAAGAGAGCTGCGAATTATATTTTCAACATGTTCTCTTTCTTCACCGGCAAGCTGCAGACGCGGTTCGCGTACAAATTCGGTTCCGATACCCGTTGCAACTTCGGCCAATTTTATGTTTTGTACAAGTTTTGGATTGATATCGAGCTCTTGCAGTGGTAAAAACCAACGCTGAATCTTCAGAGCGTTTTCAATCTGACCGGCTTTAATTAAGTTATAAATTGCAACCGTTTCCCTTGGAAATGCACAGACAAGGCCAGCTACCCATCCGGAGGCACCCAATACCAGAGACTCAAACGCGATAGTGTCTACACCGGAAAACACACTGATACGATCGCCGAAACGGTTGATAATGCGAGTAATATTTGAAGTATCCCTTGTAGAATCTTTTATAGCCTGGATGGTATCATATTCTATCAACTCGTCAATCATATCAAGCGTTATTTCGATACCGTAGTCAACCGGGTTATTATACATCATAATTGGCAGGTCGGTAGAGGTAGCCACGGCCTTGTAAAACTCAACCGTTTCACGGTCGTCCGCTTTGTACTGCATGGGAGGCAGCATCATTAGTCCGGATGCACCGTTACGCTGGGCATCTTCTGCCTCTTTAATTGCGTTGTGAGTTGATGATTCTGCAATATTCATAATTACGGGAATCCTTCCTTTCGTAAGCTCAAGGGTTGTGTTTACCAGTTCGAGTTTTTCTGATGATTGTAGCGTACTGGCTTCTCCAAGTGATCCGCCAAGTATAACACCGTGGATTCCGCCATCAATCTGGGCCAAAATATTTTTTTTGAAGGTATTTAAGTCGAGTGCCCCGTCTTCATAAAATTTGGTAGTTACCGCGGGAAAAACTCCATTCCAATTGACTTTCATGGACATTGTTAGTTTAGTTAATTTTTCATGTGTGAATATAGATCACCGAAATGCTGCAGGGTCTAATTAAATCGGAAAACAAAATTCATTGTTGAGTCCACTCCGAAAAGTCAGATTAAGATCTAATGTTTATAACAAGCTTAAATAATTTAGACCGCATACCCCTCTCTAAATCTTTAGAGAGGGGGTGGGGTGAGTTCGAAACAAATAAACCTAAATTATTTAAGCTTGTGCCGCTGATTTTCAGAACGCATGACTTTTCGGAGTGGACTCATTGTTAGTTTTCGATTTATAATTCTACCGTACTTTTCGTAAAGCTCCATTTAATGCTCCGTCAAAGTCTGCGAAAAAAAGGTTGTTCGCAAACAATTCCTGAATCTGTTGAAAGAAATCATTCAGCGGATCAAAATGCTTATACGATTTTGGCTTATCCAATGAATATTCTGTCTTGTAATCGACGTTCATACCCACAAGAAATACTTGAAGTACGCATATCATAAAATGTACAATCACTGGAGCAGTGATGTATTAAAAGATTGTAAGTATTCAGAAATCGTACTCAATTGATTAATACTGATACTATATTGTTCTGTACTTGGTATTTTAAGTTTTGTTATAGTAAAATAAGTCAAGCATCAACAAAGTTGTAACTGAAAAGAGGTGTGCTATGGATGACAATTCAATTTATTTCCGACTGCCAAAAACAAGCAGAAAAGGTTTCATATTGGAGTTTCAGAAGCTGCCTCATATGTACGACCGTCTGCACTATCATCCCGAAATGCAGCTAATTTACATTCTTGAGGGGGCTGGCGACCTATTTGCTGGTGATTCATTTGTATCTTACGGACCGGGTAGCCTGTTTCTGTTCGGGCCTAACCAATCACACGTATTTAAAAGCGACCCTGCCTATTTTAGTAATGATGATCTTGAATGCCGAACAATATCGGTATTTTTTCATGATAAATCGCTTGGGGATGGATTTTTTGACCTTGAAGAAACTATGGGTATTCAATCGCTCATTGAGCGGTCAGGCCGTGGTATTCAGTTTAAACAGTCGGTATCCGAACAAATGGGCAGCAGGATATTTGGGCTGATCGACCTCAAAGGTTTTGAACGGTTTATGGAAATACTGGATATTTTGCATCTGCTCTCTGAGACTGATCAGTATAAATATCTTGCAACAATGAACTCTTCAATACCGCTGAGCGACCAAAAAAATGAGAAAGTAAACAAAGTATTCAACTATATACTGGATCATTACAACGAAGACATCAAACTCGAAGATGTAGCGAACATTGCAAACTACAGCCAGGCGGCATTTTGCCATTTCTTCAAACAGCATACTCAAAAAACATTTGTACAATTTTTGATTGAAGTTCGCATTTCGAATGCCTGCAAAATGCTGAGGAATACGGACTATAATATCTCTCAGGTCTGTTATGAAAGTGGCTTCAACAACGTGTCGAATTTTAACCGGCAGTTCAAGAAACTGAATGGTATGTCGCCAACGGCTTACATAAAAAATTACAAGGAAAAGGAGCTCGTGGGATAAAGGTTACAACTACGTCTGTCGTAAATTAACTCTTTTGGATCTGTAGGAATCTTTGGGGGAAAGAAACTCTGCAAAAGTCATCCCGGCCTTTGAGTCGCTCATTTTTTGAACGCGTCAGAGATATCTTCAAACCATTCAAAAGATCAGGCTATAATAGATTATGGAGATGCCGCATCGGAATGCGGCATGACGATTAAAACTATATACCCACAAGAATTCCTGTAGATTCACTCTTTTTTACGCTTCAGAACACAATTTATCAAACATAGAACAAGATATGATAAGTATAGCTGCTCCTGGTTTAGTATCTAAACGGATCGGCTGGATTGTTTCTATTGATGCGGTATTCAGCTTGTAGAATAGTGAATTTCGGCTAACAACTGTCATAATCTTGATCTCTATGAAGAATTCTATCTTTTTTAAAATGCTGCTGTGGTTATGCCTCTCAGTATTGGGTGCATTTTTGATCCAGGCGTGTAGTTTTCAATCAGAGAGCGACCGGCTCCATGCTCTCATTGATGAAACGGACCAGTACCAGGAAGAACGAAATCCATTTCGCGGTGATGAGGAGCGCGATTTTCGGCAGGATGACCAGTTTTGGGCGGAATCACTCGGTGATATTGAAGAAGAATACCGGTTTTGGCTGGATATTTATGAACGGCTGCAGGATCAGGTAAACCGTGAAAATCTCGTCCTTAACGATCAAATCACGTATGATTCTTTTTTGCGATCCGTGACAAACCGGGTGAAAGAGTATGAATATCAAACACATCTGATTCCAATTAATCACGAAGGGGGATTCTACAACCGGCTTTTGGGGCTGGAAGATCAGGTACCGCTTGAAGATGTGGAAGACTATGAAAACTACCTGGCCCGGCTAAAAGCCATCCCGCAATTTTTTGATGAGCATATCGAAAGAATGAGGGCCGGTATGGAGCAGGGGTACACGCTGCCATCTGCCATTTTTGTGGATGACTATACATACTATATTGAAACACACATAAAAGAAGACCCAGCCGAAACAGCATATTACGAGCCGTTTCAAAACGTTCCTGACGAGATTTCAGATGATGACAGAAACAGGCTTGAAGAACAAGCCAGATCGGTTATTTCGGACGATGTAATGGGTGCCTTTCGCGGATTTTCGAAATTTCTTGAAACGGAATATATCCCGGCGGCTCGTGAAAGCATAGCGACGGTTGATTTGCCGAATGGAGAAGCCTATTACAACTACCTGGTAGAATATCACACCACATTGCCGCTTTCGGCTGAAGAGGTACATCAAACCGGGCTGGATGAAGTGGACCGCATTAAAGGGGAGATGATGGACATTATTGAGGAGGTGGAGTTTACAGGGAGTTTTGAAGAATTTTTAGAATTTTTGCGTACGGATCCTCAATTTTTCGTCGATGAGCCGGTTGACCTGCTGAAAGAGGCAATGTGGCACTCCAAACGAATGGACGGCAAACTCCCTGAACTATTTCATATTCACAACCTGCCGCGTCGATCGTACGGTGTTGAACCTGTACCGGATCACCTGGCACCACGCTACACCGGCGGCCGGTACTCGTTGGGCGGCGGAACCCGGGCCGGGCACTACTGGGTGAATACCTACGATCTGCCCAGCCGCACACTTTACACACTGGAGGCTTTAACCTACCACGAGGCGGTACCGGGGCACCATCTGCAGATTGGCCTGCACCAGGAGATGGAAGATCTCCCCCGGAGAGTGGGGGGACTCACCGCTTACTCAGAAGGATGGGCACTTTACGCTGAACGGCTTGGAGTAGATGCCGGCCTTTATAAAGATCCGTACAGCAATTTTGGGCGTCTCACATACGAGATGTGGCGTGCCTGCCGTCTGGTTGTGGATACAGGAATGCATGCCCTTGAGTGGACCCGGGATGAGGCTGTGGATTTTATGACACAAAATACGGCTCTTTCACATCACGAGATCGATACAGAAATTAACCGGTACATTGCCGTACCGGGCCAGGCACTCGCCTACAAAACCGGTGAACTGAAAATTATGGAACTCCGCGAAATGGCGGAGGAAAAGCTTGGCAATGATTTTGGTATCCGTGATTTCCATGAAGCGGTTCTCAAAAACGGCCCGGTATCGCTGCCTGTGCTTGAATCGCAGGTGACTGAATACGTGGAATCAACCCTCGAAAAAATGACTGAGGAATGACACCTCCTGATTTAATTTCAGCTCTACTTTAATTTTATGTAAATCTATCAACTTATTACACACCATTGATATATGATGTACAGATACTACAAAAATATTGCTCTTACTACATGGACACTTATCCTTTTCATATCAATACCACAAACAGGGGATGCCCAGGCTTCTCTGGAAGATTATGAACGAGCCTGGAGTTTGGAGGAAAACTTTGAAGGAACTATTTACGACCGAATTCTTGGATCACCCCAGTGGGATGAGGTTACACACGTGTTTTGGTATCGAAAATCGGTGGAAGGTGGGTCGATGTTTATGCGTGTGGATGCGAATGAAGCAGATAAATCCCCTGCATTTGATCACAGCCGGCTTGCTTCAGAACTGTCTGAACATCTGGAGGAATCGTACAGCGCCGAAAACCTGCCTTTTAATTCGTTTGAGTACGTAGATGATGAAGGTGCAGTTGAGTTCACCTATAACGACACCATTTTCACCTGTCAGCTTGATGATTACACCTGTTCAACCCGGGAAGATGATTCCGAATCTTCCGGGTGGTCGGGCTGGGGCGCATGGGATCATGAGCTTGACCCCGAAGATTTGAGCCATAGTGAAGAGTCGGAGCTCTCGCCGGATGAGGTGTACGAAGCCTACGTAACCAACTACAACATTGTGGTGAAACACCGGGAATCGGAGGAGATCCTCTTTACAACGCGTGACGGATCCGAGGGAAACTACTACGATTTTAATTCCATAGAGTGGTCGCCCGATTCAAAAAAACTGGCTGCCAATAAAGTACAGCCGGGGTACGATCGTAAAATACACTATGTGGAATCATCACCCGAAGAACAGCTTCAGCCGCGTCACCTTAGCCGTACATATGTTAAACCGGGCGACAGGCTCGACCTAAAACAGCCTGTTTTGTTTAACCTGGAATCGGGAGAGAAAATCGATATCGACAGATCGCTGTTTCCGAATCCATACAATCTGACGGGGTTTCAGTGGTGGGATGACAGCCGTGCGTTTCATTTTGAATACAACGAACGCGGGCACCAGCGGTACAGAATTATTGAAGCAGACGCCGAAACGGGCGAAGCACGAGTTCTTGTAAACGACGAACCGGAAACATTTTTCAGCTATGCAACCTCGCTTTACAGACACTATGCCGACAGTACAAACGAAATTATCTGGATGTCGGAGCGGGATGGCTGGCGACACCTTTATCTGTATGATGCCGAAACGGGCGAGGTCAAAACTAAAATCACCAGCGGTGATTGGGTTGTTCGGGAGGTGGATCACGTAGATGAGGAAAACCGGCAGATCTGGTTTCGCGCCAGCGGGGTTGATGAGGACCAGGATCCCTATTACATTCACTACTTCAGAATAAACTTTGATGGCAGCGGTCTCACCCGGTTTACTACTGCCGATGGAAATCACTCCGTCACATATTCATCCGATCGCGAATATTATGTAGATACGTGGTCGCAGGTAGACCAGGCACCGGTTTCCGAACTGCGCAGAACCCGTGATCAATCGCTGGTGATGGAGCTTGAGCAGGCTGACATCTCCCGCCTGGAGGATGCAGGATGGCAGGCCCCGGAACAGTTTGTGTCTAAAGGCCGGGATGGGGAGACAGATATCTACGGCGTGATTGTTCGCCCAACCAATTTTGATCCAGATAAATCCTACCCGGTTGTTGAATATATATATGCCGGCCCTCACAGCAATTTCGTCCCCAAAAATTTCATGCAGTTCAGCCAGATGATGCGCCTTGCCGAACTTGGCTTTATCGTGGTTCAGATTGACGGAATGGGTACGGCAAACCGCTCCAAAGCCTTTCATGATGTGGCCTGGCAAGACCTGAAGGACGCCGGGTTCCCGGACCGGATTTTATGGCATGAGGCTGTTGCAGAAACCTATGATTGGTATGACAACGAGAAGGTTGGCATATACGGAAGGTCGGCCGGGGGGCAGAGTTCCCTCGGCGGACTGCTCTTTCATCCGGAGCACTACCACGTGGCTGTTTCATCCGTAGGCTGCCACGACAACCGGATGGACAAAATCTGGTGGAACGAGCAGTGGATGGGCTGGCCGATTGGTCCGCACTACGCGGCATCTTCCAATGTAGAGCATGCGCACAATTTGAAGGGGAATGTGCTCTTAATTGTAGGTGAACTCGATACCAACGTAGATCCTGCATCTACGTACCAGGTGGCGGACGCTCTAATTAAAGCCGACAAAGATTTTGATTTTATCTCCATACCCGGAGCCGGCCATGGCAGTATCGGTAAATATGAAGAACGAAAACGGTTTGATTATTTTGCACGCCATCTCCAGGGGGCCGATACTCCGGACTGGAACCAGGTTACTGCAGACTAAATCAACCGAAGAAAAGATGAAGAAGCCATTTTTTTCGGCTACATTTACGATTGATTTCTACCCGGTACACAGTGTATGGTTATACCACTGACTTCGGGGTTATACGCAGATAACATGAATTAACAGGGCGCATTAAAGATGGCAAAAGCAACAGGCGAAAGGTTTGCAACAAAATGGGGCTTAATTCTAAGTGTTCTTGGAATTGCGGTGGGAACAGGAAATATTTGGAGATTTCCCAGAATTGCAGCCCAAAATGGTACGGATGACGGAGCCGGGGCTTTTCTCGTCGCCTGGGTTACCTTTCTTTTTATATGGTCTATTCCGCTGATTATTGCCGAGTATGGAATTGGCCGCCACGGCCGGAAAGGGGTGGTGGGCTCGTTCATCAACATGATTGGCGAAAAGTTTGCCTGGATGGGAAGTTTTGTCGGTTTTGTGGCCACAGCCATTATGTTTTACTACAGCGTGGTTGCCGGTTGGTGCCTCTACTACCTGCTGGAATCTATCTTTGCCACGCTTCCCGAAAGTGTGGAGCAGGCCAACATAGTGTGGGAAGGATTCCAGGGTTCGGTGTTCCCGTCGCTTTTTCACGCAATTATGATTACTCTCGGTGGGCTGATTATTGTGAAAGGAATCAGCAGTATCGAAAAGATCAACAAAATCCTGATTCCTTCACTCATCTTGGTTCTCATTATCTCGCTGATTCGTGCACTCACACTCGAAGGAAGCGGCGCCGGAGTGGCTTATTTATTCACACCCGACTGGAGTACGTTAAAAGAACCGCAAATCTGGCTCGAAGCCCTCACCCAGAATGCCTGGGATACCGGGGCTGCCTGGGGCCTGATCCTGACGTACGGAGCCTATATGAGAATGCAGGATAACATCACCGTAAGCGCGTTCCAGACTGGTATTGGCAATAATCTCGTATCGCTGATGGCTGCTGTTATTATCTTTTCTACCGTGTTCGGAATCCTCGGGGCTGAGATGAGCAACGGGGAAATCCTGGAAGTCATGCAAACCTCGGGACCCGCATCCACCGGGTTAACGTTTATGTGGATGCCGCAGCTTTTTAATTCCATGCCCGGCGGACAGATTTTTGCCATCCTCTTTTTTCTTGGATTGACGTTTGCAGCGTTCAGTTCACTTATTTCCATGATTGAACTGGCCGCCAAAGTATTTGTGGATATGGGTGTGGATCGCAAAAGAGCCACTATTGTGGTCTGTTCAGCCGGTTTTCTGTTCGGTTTGCCGTCTGCACTGAATCTCGATTTCTTCGCCAACCAGGACTTTGTATGGGGGGTTGGCCTGATGGTATCCGGCGGATTTATGTCGTTTGCAGTGATCGGCTTTGGCCCTGAAAAATTCCGAACTACCATTGTGAATACCAGCGAAGAAGGGATGCAGCTCGGCAAATGGTGGACGTTTATCCTGAAATATGTAGTTCCCGTTCAGGTGGTAACACTGCTGGGCTGGTGGATTTACCTCAGTGCTGCAGTTTACGCACCCGATACCTGGTACAATCC
>JAWLEH010000020.1:0-33472 GCA_041686215.1 Balneolaceae bacterium
ACCAACAAGCTACCAGCCCCCGCTAACTCGACAGTCGAAAGATGGAATCGACAGTCGAGGGGGGATTACCGAAACCTGTTTTGGATCTCATCCAGTGGCATATATACCAGCGTGGGTTTTTTCAGGGGATCGTGGTAGGGTTCCTCGCAAGCAAAAAGTTGATCAATCAGCATTTCCATCTCCACCTCCGTAAGAACCTTACCACGGGGAATTGCAGTACGTGCCGCAAAAGCGATGGCAATTTTCTTTCGCGGATCCAGCGAGAGCTTCTGATCCAGGCTCCGATATTTTTGCAGCATAGACCGCAGCACTCCCTGTTCATCACCGATATCAATATCGGCCGGCACTCCATTGATGATGGCCGTATTGCCGCTAATCAGATTAATACTGAACCCCATCCGCTGAATGATCTCATGGAGCTCTTTCAGAAGCGAAAATTCGGTTGCCGACAAATCTACGGTTTGTGCAAAAAGCAGCTGTTGTGTACCCGGAAGTGATTCTTCTGTAGCACTCAGTGTTTTTTCGTATATAATTCGTTTATGCGCAGCATGCTGGTCAATTACACACAGGCCGGTTCGGGTTTGTGTGAGAATGTACCGGTTATGAAGCTGCCAGAAACCTCTCTCTTTCTTTTGTGGAGATCGCTCTCCCTCAGAATCTCCAGATTCTTTCCCCTGCAATGGTTCAGGCTCTCCGTAAAGCTGACCGGCTGATTTGTTACCGTCCTGCCCGGCAGAAGGGCGGTTGATGCGAGACTGAAAATGAAAAGGCTGTCCGCCGCCCTCACGATTCCCTGAATCAAAACCCTTTGGGTTTTTTCCACTACCCGTGTCTCGATTCGTAAAATGATCGTAACTCAAATCAAAATCAGTACCGGCCGACCGCCCCTCATCATCTACATCGGGGACCACAAAATATTCATTAATCGCTTTTTTCAGAACAGAGCGGGTAAGCTGCACCACACTCCGGTCGTCCTCAAACTTTACTTCCAGCTTTGCGGGATGAACATTTACATCCACCATCCCGGGATCAATCTCAAGAAAAACCGCGTAAAAAGGATATTCGTTTTTACGGGTCCATGCATCAAAAAGGCTCAAAATCACGTAGCTCAGATACCGGTGCTGAAACGGACGGCCGTTTACAAACAGAAACTGCTCACCGCGGCTCTTCTTTGCAAGTTTAGGATCCGCCAACACACCCCGGATTTTCACGTAGCTGGTCTCCTCTTCAAACGGAATCAGGCTGGCCCGGTAGCGTTTGCCAAAAAGCTCCTCAATCCTTTTTTCGAGGGATTGTGCCGGTAATTTGTACATTGGGTCGCCGTCGGCATGTAACTCAAATGAGATATTGGTGTTTGCCAGGGCAGCGTGCTGGAATGCCCTCACAATATGTTTCAGTTCCGTGGCATCAGTCTTCAAAAACTGTCGTCTTGCGGGTACATTATAAAACAGGTTTCGCACTGCTATTGATGTACCGTTGTCTGTTGCTACAGGTTCAAACTTCATCTCTTTACCGCCGTGGATTTCAGCAAGGGTCCCGGCGTCATCGCCTATCCGTTTAGTCTTCATCTCTACCTGTGCAACTGATGCAATGGAAGCCATGGCCTCTCCGCGGAAACCCATTGTCCTGATCCTGTAGAGATCTTCTATAGATTCGATTTTAGAAGTGGCATGCGGTTCAAAACAAAGGCGTGCATCCTGCGGGCTCATACCACATCCGTCATCCACTACCTGGATTAACGTCCGGCCAGCCTGCATCACAATCAGCGTGATTGAATCTGCGCCCGCATCGATGGAGTTGTCTAACAGTTCTTTTGCTACAGAAGCAGGACGTTGAATGACCTCACCTGCAGCAATTTTATTGGAAAGCTCCGGTGGCATCGATCGGATAATCGATTCTCCGGTATCATTAACGGTACTCTTCAAATGACGGTTGATCAGTTTTTTTGTTTAAAAGAATTGAAACCAATATGCTTACAGCATCGAAATAACCCACAAAACGAGAGTCAGACCGGCTGCATAAAGGAATATCTTCGTGCCATACCGGTCTTTGCGGCGTTTTCGTTTTATGCGGATACGGCGCTTCTTCTTTTCTTCTTCCTCGGGATTATAATACCGCAGGGGCATATCAAATTTTCGTGGCTTTGGCCGGTGGCCGAACATTGGTTTTATCATGGTTCCTCCGGTTTGGTTAACGTAACGATACGTTAGGCGGTTCATTGCAAAGATACAATTTGAGCAGAAGAATGTGCAGTGGAGTTATCTTTTATTTTAAATCCCTGCCGTTCAGCAACAGGTCCAAATTTTCGTTATTTTCAAACGAACTAACCGCAATTTAAAACAACAACGATGAGCTTTGACAAACTAACCAAACCTACGGAAGGAACAATCATCAAAAAAAATGCTGATGGTTCACCCGAGGTAGGTGATGATCCGATTGTACCTTTTATTGAAGGAGATGGTATTGGAATTGACATCTCTCCTGTCATGAAACACGTGGTTGACAGTGCAGTTGAAAAAGCCTTTGATGGCAAAAAGAAAATAAACTGGTTTGAAGTTTATGCCGGTGAAAAAGCCCTTGAAGTATATGACAAAGATACCTGGCTGCCGGAAGATACACTGAAAGCATTTGAAGAGTATAAAGTTGGAATTAAAGGTCCTCTGACAACCCCTGTGGGCGGCGGTATTCGATCACTGAATGTTGCAATCCGGCAAAAACTTGACCTTTTTGCGTGTGTTCGTCCCGTTAAATATTACAAAGGAACACCAAGCCCTGTAAAACAGCCGGAGCTGACTGATATGGTTATATTCCGTGAGAACACGGAAGACATCTACGCGGGAATTGAGTACCAGACGGGTACACCGGAAAACGATAAGCTCAAGAAATTCCTGATGGAAGACCTGGGCACAAAAAATATCCGTTTTCCCGAAACATCCTCGCTCGGTATCAAGCCGATATCAATTGAAGGGACTAAGCGCCTGGTTCGATCTGCAATTGATTACGCCATTGAAGAAGGCCGCGACAGTGTAACGCTGGTGCACAAAGGAAATATTATGAAGTTTACGGAAGGAAGCTTCAAAAACTGGGGCTATGAAGTTGCCCGGGAAGAGTATGATGCAGAAGTGATTGGCGAAGGTCCGTGGTGTAAACTCCCGAACGGTATGGTCGTGAAGGATGTGATTGCTGATGCGTTTCTGCAACAGATCCTCACACGACCGGATGAGTATGATGTTATTGCAACCATGAACCTCAACGGTGACTATATCTCCGATGCACTGGCAGCCTGTGTTGGCGGTATCGGTATCGCACCGGGCGCGAACATTAACTACAATACCGGCATTGCCGTATTTGAAGCTACGCACGGTACAGCACCAAAGTATACTGGACAGGATAAAGTAAATCCGGGTTCACTGATCCTTTCGGCAGTAATGATGCTGCGCTACATGGGCTGGGGCAAAGCTGCCAATCTGATAGAAGATGGCCTTGAAGCCGCGATCAGCAGCAAGCGTGTCACGTACGATTTTGAACGACAGATGGAAGGAGCTACTCTTCTGAAATGTTCTGAATTCGGTGAAGAGATCATCAGCAATATGTAATGCTGTTTATCTTTTTGAAATGTATAATTGATAAAGAGCCTCATCAGATTTGATGGGGCTTTTTTGTTTTTTTAAATCTGAGTTTGATTAATAACCTTTTGAAAACACAAACCTTCTCTCAACATGACATGGAATCGTTGGTAGAAGTGCGGCGCGTATGCTTACTATATTGAACTGGACTACTGGCAACGCCGCAAAAAGCTATTCCTGGCGGCGTAAGTCAGGAGGATGCAAGGTTACGATACTGAAACGCCGCCCTTTCATCAAAAACCCTCTGTCATCTTGAGCAAGCGAGCGGAGTGAGTGCGACGAAAGATCTCCTCGTGCTGAGAACAAATAAAATCACCAAGTGTTCCCGGTGTGAAACCGATCTCATTGTATCAGCCAATAAATATTGTTGATTTCAATCAAAAATCTAATATTTGTATCGAGTAAATTATTCTATTCAATTGAATGATTTACCTGTCCGATTTCTTTACATTAGCACACACATACATGATTCATTTACGCTTAAAAAATCATCTCTACCATGGCTAAAAACTCCTTTAATATCGACGACGCCTACCTGTTTGAATCAGAACTGTCTGAGGACGACAAAATGATTATGGAATCTGCACGGGAGTATGCTCAAACCAGACTGGAGCCGCGTGCATTGAAAGGGAACCAGGAGGAGATTTTTGATATTGAAATGGCCAAAGAGATGGGAGATCTCGGCCTGCTCGGTGCAACCATTGATCCGGAATATGGTGGCGTGGGTGCGAGTGAGACTGCCTATGGCCTCATCGCCCGGGAAGTTGAGCGTGTGGACTCAGGCTACCGGTCGTTCATGTCGGTCCAGTCTTCTTTGGTGATGTATCCTATCTCCATTTTCGGGACTGAGGATCAGAAACAGAAATTTTTACCGAAACTGGCCAGTGGTGAAATGATCGGCTGCTTTGGTCTCACTGAACCCAATCACGGGTCCGATCCCGGCTCGATGGAAACGACTGCGGTAAAAACCGAAGGCGGCTGGATTTTAAATGGCGCAAAAATGTGGATCACCAACTCCCCTATTGCCGATGTAGCTGTGGTATGGGCCAAGGCGAAAGAATCAAAAGAGGATGAACCAGTGATTCGCGGATTCCTCGTTGAAAAAGGAATGGAAGGTTTCTCCGCGCCGGCAACCAAACATAAAATGAGTCTGCGCGCATCCTCCACCGGCGAACTTGTTTTTGAAGATGTGTTTGTGCCAAATGACAATGTATTTCCTGACATTCGGGGGCTGAAAGGTCCGTTTATGTGCCTGAACAGTGCACGATACGGTATTGCCTGGGGAGCGGTTGGTGCCGCTGAGTTTTGCTATCAAAAAGCCAGGCAGTATGTTCTGGACCGCAAACAGTTTGGAAAGCCGATTGCCGCGAACCAGATACCACAGACCAAACTGGCGGATATGCTTACGGATATCACCTCCATGCAGATGCTGGCGTGGCGGCTGGGTAAACTCAAAGATGACCGACGACTTCACCCATCCATGGTCTCTCTGGCCAAGCGAAATAATGTGGGCAAGGCGCTGAATATCGCGCGTGTTGCACGGGATATGCACGGGGGAAACGGCATATCGGGTGAATACCGCGTAATTCATCATATGGTGAACCTGGAATCGGTAAACACTTACGAGGGCACATACGACATCCATGGACTGATCCTTGGCCGCGAAATTACCGGTATCCAGGCGTTTGTACCCAAAGGATAGCGCCTTTTTTTGAGCTACTAATTTTCAGAATGTATGACTTTTCGGAGTGGACTCTTAATTTTAATCTGAGCTTGATCTCAGGTAAAAAAGCTAAACCCATTATGGGGAAATAAGAGAATGGATCATAAGCTTTCAGGCAGATTTGATATTCTTATTATTGGTGGCGGATTCGCCGGTTCTATCACTGCACTGTGCCTGAACAGTGCGGGTTACAAGGTTGGGATCATTGAAAAATCTTCTCACCCGAGATTTGCCGTTGGTGAATCTTCAACTCCTGTTGCCGATATGATTCTGCGCGATCTTTCTACAAAATACCGTCTGCCTGATCTTAGAAAACTCTCCCGCTATGGCAGCTGGCAGCAACACTACCCCAACGTTACCTGTGGTATAAAACGGGGCTTTAGCTACTACAACCATCAATACGGCACTCCTTTTGAACCAGACCCCAATCACAGGAATGAGCTTCATGTAGCAGCAAGCGTGAATGATCGAAATTCAGATACACAATGGCTTCGGGCAGATGTAGACCTATTTCTGTTCGATATGGCAAAAAATGCCGGTGTTCAGGTTCATGAAAACACTACAATTACATCTGCTTCATATACAAATACCCAAAAAATCTGGACCCTCACAGCTACAACCGGAAGTGAGCCACTCCGTTTAACAGCTCGTTTTATAATTGACGCAACCGGGACCCCTGCATTTTCGAAACAGTTTTTGGGCACTGAGTCCACAGCTGACCCGTTTAAAACAAACAGCCGGGCTCTCTATTCCCATTTTGAGCACGTTCCGTTTTGGCTGGATATTCTTACCAAACAACATCACAACACAGCTGATTATCCATACAATCCGGATCACTCCGCGCTGCACCATCTGCTGGACATTGGCTGGATGTGGATGCTTCGATTTAATACCGGCCTGTTGAGCGCAGGTATTGTGATCGACCAAAACAATCCGGGAATGAATGATGTCGAAGACCCCAAATTACAGTGGAATACAATACTTCAAAACTATCCGTCACTGCAAGAGCTGTTTAGCGAAGCAACCGTAGCTGAACAACCCGGGAAATTGCTAAGAACCGGACGCCTTCAGCGGCGCCTCGACTCTGTATATGGTACCGCCTGGGCGGCACTCCCACATACCGGTGGATTTGTAGACCCGCTGCACAGCACCGGAATTGCACACACGCTAAAGGGAGTTGAAACTCTACTTGACATCATTGAGTCATCCCGGCTGGATACCGAAAAAATGAATCGTCCATTAGAACTCTATCAAAAAGCACTGTTTAGGGAACTGGACCTGATTGACATGCTCGTTTCCGGCTGTTATAAAGCACGCCGGCATACTAAGCTGTTTCATGCTTTCACTATGCTTTATTTTATCTGTACAGTACAGTACGAGCAGAGCCGATTGAACGGAAGTAATCCGGATCACTTCCTTTGTGCAAATCATCCCCGGCTCTATATGCTTATAGCTGGATGTTTGGATCATCTTTCCGCGATAACTGACCGGGGTCACTCCACTGACCAGGAAAAAAAGGACTTTATCAACAGGACCCGGCAAAAAATCAAACCCTTTAATAACGTTGGGCTGATGGATCCATCAAAGAAAAATCTGTATAAACATACGGCAGTAGAAATTTCGTGATTGCACCGCCTTTTCGCCTTACCGGCCTGAGGAAATACTTAAAGTTTCCTTCTTGTCTCAGTCGCTTTTTTATTAATTTTGTGCTTCCGGCATTCCCCGATCCGGAATATATTTTTACCGGAATAATGCTCACATTCAGAACGCTTTAAATCAGTATGGCAAAACAATCCAACCCGAGTTATCAAAACGGCAATTCCAGTTCCACACCAAAAGACGGTGGCCGCGTTCCCCCGCAGGCTGTGGAAGTTGAAGAGGCTGTACTCGGGGCGATGCTGATTGAGCATGAGGCTGCAACAATAGCCCTGCAGCAGTTACAGTCTGAGGATTTTTACAAACCAGCGCACAAACACATTTTTGAAACGCTTCATGACCTGTATGAACGGGATAATCCCCTCGATCTTCTTACAGTGGAAAATGAATTGCGCGACAATGGTTTGCTCGACAAAATCGGTGGTGGCGGGTACCTCGCCGATCTTACACGATCGGTTAGTTCAGCCGCAAATATTGGCTATCATGCCCGAATTATTACCGAAAAAGCAATCAAGCGAAAACTGATTGTACAGTGCAATGAAATCATAAAAAATGCGTACGACTCAACAACCGACGCGTTTGAGTCTCTGGATGGGGCTGAACAGCGTATTTTTGAAATTGCCAATACGAAATCCCGGGCCAGTGCGCTGGCTATCGGGGATGTACTAAAGGATACCCTGCAGTATCTCGAAGATCTTCGCGGCAAACCATCCGGCATCACCGGAGTTCCGGCGGGACTGGATGTAGACAAGTACACTTCGGGCTGGCAGGATGGCGACCTGATCATTATCGCAGCCCGGCCTTCTATGGGAAAAACCGCATTTACCCTTACCTGCGCCCGAAATGCTGTACTCTACCCGGATGAAAGTATGCGGAAAAATGTTGCCATCTTCAGCCTGGAGATGTCCGCCCAGCAGCTTGTACAGAGATTCCTGACAATGGAAGCCCGAATTGATGCCCAGCAGGCGCGAACCGGCCAATTGAAGGATGAGGACTTTAAACGATTGATTGATGCAGCCAGCCGGCTGTTTACAGCCAAAATATTTATTGATGACACACCGGGCCTCAGCCTCATGGAACTTCGCACCAAGTGCCGTCGCCTTAAAAGCGAGCACGATATTGGATTAATTGTCGTGGATTATCTGCAGCTAATGACAGCCAGTTCCCGCGATATCGGAAGCCGTGAACAAGAAATCGCCACAATTTCCAGGGGTTTAAAGGGGCTGGCCAAAGAGCTGAGTGTTCCCGTCATTGCTCTCTCTCAGCTCAGCAGGCAGGTAGAACAGCGTGGGGGAGACAAGCGGCCACAGCTCAGCGATTTAAGAGAATCCGGCTCCATTGAGCAGGATGCCGATGTGGTTTGCTTCCTCTACCGGCCTGAATATTACGGAATTACAACAACCGCCGAGGGACAATCCACCAACGGGCTGGCCGAACTGATTATAGGAAAACAGCGTAATGGCCCTGTGGGTACATCCAATATGTATTTTGTAAAACAATACGCACGTTTCGAAAAACTCACACAAACGGATGATCCAATGGCAGGTGACGGCAATCCGGGGAACGATCAATTTTTACCGGACGAACAGTCATCGGCTACCCCGCCACCAACACATAATCCGGGCGGTGATGATGCCCCGTTTTAGAAAAGACTGACAGTCAGCTCAGGTAAGAATGGAATCTGAAATATAGTCGGGAATAATTCCTGTGGAGTTGATTTTCATCTCATAATTCCCCGGATACGTATTACCGGAGAGCACAAGCAACGTTTGTAATCCAAACTTGTTACCACCCAGTATGTCTGTATGAAGGGTATCACCTACCATCAATATATCACCTTTGGAAAAGCTGCCGGTTTTATTGATGTTGTCGAAGGCATACATAAACATTTGAGAATCCGGCTTGCCAAAACGGATAAATTTCTGATTTAATACGGACTCAATAAGCCTGGAAATTCCTCCAATGGCAACAGCCACGTCATTATTCGATATCGGGTAATATTTGTCTGAATTGGCTACGATTACCGGCAGATTTTTTCTTCTTAAGAAATTCACTGTTTTATTTATGCCCGCGCTCCATTCAAAGCCTTCGTCGTCCAGAAAAACAAAAGCATCAATCTCTTCAGGATTGTCGAGGTCAATATCAGCTACCGGTACCGGTTCAAGACCAAATTGCAAAAAATAAGCCGCTGAGTCGGGTGTACCGAGATAGGCAATTTTTCCTTTTTTCACCTTCAATTCCAGAAAATGGCGGGCAAGCATTCCGGAGGTGATAATCTCTTCATCTCTGAGGCTGTTAAGGCCGAGTTTTTTAAACATCTCTACCTGCTGGCTCTGGCTTCGGGAAGCATCATTGGTGAGTACCCGCAATGTAATTCCCTCCTCACGGATAAAGTCTATGACCGACTGAACACCATCAATAAGTCCGTGGTGGTTTTTCAGGACACCATAAGAGTCAACAAAAACTGCTTTACGCTGCCGAACAATTTCTTTAAATGATACTTTATTCATAGCTCGTTTAATCAAAAAGTGCTTTTAATATATGGTCAGCATCAAACTTCTCCTCAATCGTTGGAAGGTGTTTGGTGTAGGCCTCCTGCTGAAGGCGGTTGGAAAATACCTCATGAAAAAAGTAGCGTCCGTATTTTACAACGTAATTCAGAAGGAAAAATCGATAGGTCTCGGGCAGAAACCGAATCTCTTCTTCAGAAAGAGGATTTTCCTCGTGGTATGCTTTCAAAAAGATGATAAAACGGTCTTCCATCAGCCTGTCAATATCATAGCTGAACATGGTTTGATCTCCCACATCTGAAACAATACGGCTGAAAAAGTAGAAATCCATCATCCGGGAACTCACACGAAACCAGTCGTAATCCCACCGTGAGTGTAAGACCATGTTCTTCGTAACTGAAAAATTACCGATATTCCAGTCAACAAATACAGGTATCGGTTCAAATTTTTCGGTTTCCAAATAAGCCGCATTATCCAGGAATGTGTGGCACTGCTCTTTTATCAAGTCGAGATGCATCCGGTGATCGTGCTGACCAAGCGGGGTTTCCAGGATCCTCAGCAAGTGCTCAATATCAATTTTCATAGTTTTTGAGGAGGTGGGCAGCGTATTACGAACACTGTGGCAAGCTGCATGGAACTGAGCAAAGGTTTTAGCAAGATTCTTAATTTGCTCTTCATTCAACCGTTTGGGTGGTTTTTTACGTACCCGCATGGGGCGGTAAAACACAATCCATGCATCAATAAGCCGGTCGGTATGACGGTGAACGAATAAAGAATTTCCTTTAATCAGCGAACGGGCCAGAACATTTTCAAACGGTGCTGGCAAATTGTTCGACAGGGAATTAATAATAGTGTGATCCTCCACAAAATGCTCGAACTTACCAAAATACGATAGCTTGGCAATGATAAAGTTTTCATCGGAAAACTTGATCCGGTACACATGGTTGGTGGATACTTTTGCGCTGATGTCGTCTATTCGGATGATCTGTTTAGAAGAGTCGTAGCTTTTTACGGCTTCCCTGACAATTCCAATAAAATCAATTTGGTTCATTTGACTGCTTTATATGATTTCAAAATACCTGTTCAATTCCCAGTCTGTAATACTTTTTGAATACTGCTCCCACTCCCACTCACGGGTATACAGAAAATGATCCGTAAACTCCTTGCCAAAAAGTTCAGCCGCAAGATCTGAAGATTTCATTTGTGATACAGCATCTTTCAAATTTTTGGACAGAGGCGCTGTGCCGGGGTTTTGATATTCGTTACCCTGCGTTTCAGGGAGGTCTAAAGTAAGTTTATTTTGGATGCCGTACAATCCCGAGGCAAGAGCAGCTGCCATAGCCAGGTATGGGTTGGCATCCGCTCCGGGCACACGATTTTCAAGCCTTGTGGATTCTTCCCCGGCAGGTATAACCCGAAGCGCTGTTGTACGATTAGCTACTCCCCAGCTCACTGTAGTTGAAGCCCAGGAGCCCGAAACGAATCGCTTATAACTATTTACCGTGGGAGCGTACATGGGCAGGATGTAGGGCAGGCAGTGGAGCTGACCTGCAATATAATGTTCGAGCAGCGGGCTTATATCCTGATCCGGTTCACTGTTGTAAAATAAATTTTGCCCGGCTTCATTATCCCACAGACTTTGATGAATATGACCACCGCATCCGGGAAGTTCATTTTTCCATTTGGCCATAAAACTGGCAATTATATGGTGGCGTAATGCAACCTCTTTCACCCCGCTCTTAAACAGTACGCAGCGATCGGCCGCCTCCAGTATGTCTGAATATTCAATACAGGCCTCGTAGACACCATCCCCTGTTTCAGTATGAATCCCCTCTACCGGCACTCCGAAACGCGTTAATTGATCCGCAAGTCCGCCCATGTATTCGTGGTGCTGAGAAGCCCTTAGAACAGAATACCCAAACATTCCAGGCGATAAAGGTTCGGCTCTTGCAGCACCTTTTATTTTGATGGACTCAGGTGTTTCCTTAAAGTTAAACCATTCATATTCACCTGCAAATTTGGCAACATATCCTGCATCTCTACATCGTTTATCGACCTTTCTAAGGAGTGTACGAGGGCAAACTCCTGCTACACTTTCCGACCGGTGAAAATCAGCCAAAAATATCGGTATGTCATCATTCCAGGGAATCTTTCGGTAGGTTCCCAGATCTATCGATGCAGTCGAATCGGGAAACCCGGTGTGCCAGCCCGTAACTTTTGAATCATCATAAACCCCGTCTTTCACATCCCACCCAAAAACCACATTGCAAAAACCAATCGTCTCAGTTGACTTCAGAAATTTTTTCTTCGAGATAAGTTTCCCACGTAAAACACCGTCCACATCAACCACTGCAAATTTAACATGGCTGCCCGGTAAGTCCTCAATTTTCTTTAGTACATCTTTGCTGTTCATTTATTCATCCTTCTGAGAGTTCAATTAACCCGATACAGTGAGAAAGTACTGTGTTTCCAGGCCGATTTAAAACTACGGTTCAATTATACTTTACTTGTTATCGAAACAAATTTCACACACAGTAACCCAAATTTAGCCAAAAAAGAGGATCTACAGGAAACCTTGTGGGTAATTAGAAACATCAATTAAAACTAACTTTCATTGCAAACTCTGCAATCCGGTTGAGTATTTGAGTTGCTGTAAGCAGGTATTGATTTCTTTTAATAGCATGAAACGACTTGCTTTTACAGATTCTTTGCCAAGGGCACTCCTTCAGAGCATTAAAAGAAAAATACCGTTTGATTCCCCCACGGGACAGGCAGAACGACATCGTTTATTGGGAAATAGGGCGGCGTGTCCAGGTGATACCAAGACGTGTCAATCTCTACATCCACGCCACCCGCTCTCTACCCCAAGACCTTTTATCATTCTGACCGAGTCCCGGTGCAGTTGACCGGGACGAAGGGAAGAATCTGTAAAAGCAATATTTTGTAGTATTGAAAAGCAATGAACCATAGAATTCACACTTCACCCACAAGGTTTACTTTAGACCAAAAAAAGAAAAGCTCTGTCTTTCACAAGACAGAGCTTTTTTAAAATAGATTACAGTGTACAAAATGTATTTAACCGATCAGGGTTTTACATTTCGTACCGTTTTAATAATTATACCTGCTACTTCATACGGGCACGCATTGGATGCCGGTCGCCGATCTTCCAAACGGCCTTTCCAACCATCATCGATGGTAGATACCGGAATTCGAATAGAAGCGCCGCGATCTGAGACTCCGTAGCTAAATTTATCAATAGATTGAGTTTCGTGCTTCCCAGTAAGCCGTTTGTCATTATCCGCACCATACACAGCAATGTGCTCCTGGATATGCTTGCCAAACTCTTCACAAATTTTCTTCATGTCCTCTTCACCACCGGTGTCACGCATAAAACCATTGGAAAAGTTGGCATGCATTCCGGAACCGTTCCAATCTGTATCACCGAGTGGCTTGGGATGCCAGTCAACCGCAACACCATACTTTCTTGCGGTTCGCTCTATCAGGTAGCGGCCTACCCAAATTTCATCACCGGCCTGTGCTGCACCTTTTGCGAAAATCTGAAATTCCCACTGTCCTGCTGCAACTTCACCATTTGTACCTTCAACGTTCAGGCCGGCTTCAAGACAGATATCAAGATGCTCATCTATAATTTCACGCCCGAATACATTCCGTGCACCTACGCCACAATAATAAAGTCCCTGGGGAGCCGGGTATCCGTTTGCCGGAAATCCAAGCGGCATATTTGTCTCAGGGTTTACAAGAAAATATTCTTGCTCAAATCCGAACCAGAAATCGGTATCGTCCTCATCTATTGCGGCACGGGAATTGGTTGGATGAGGGGTTCCATCTGCGTTCAGTACTTCAGTAAGCACAAGGTAGCCATTCTTTGTATCCGGGTCGGGATAGATAGCGACAGGTTTCAGTAGACAATCAGAAGAGCTTCCAACGGCTTGTAGTGTGGAGCTGCCATCGAACGCCCAGATGGGAGCATCTTCAAGTTTACCGCTAAAGTCGTGTGCAACACGTGTTTTACTTCTCAGGTGCTGTGTTGGTTCGTAGCCATCAAGCCAAATGTATTCAAGTTTAGAGTATGCCATGCGTTCCTGTAAAATTTAATTAATAAGTTGGTTGACTATTGAAACTCACCTTTGCCTGGCGGAGGTTAATTAGAATCGTTGCTTAGCTGGCATCCGATTGACTCCACTGCAGATAAAGAGCATTAATCATCTGATTTTTGAAATCAGTTCATAAGATATTGAGCAGGCGGACATTAACAAAATTATTTTAATATAAAATATTCTATTTACTTACTTAAGAATGATAAACAGAATGGTTTATTAATTATCTAAATTAGAAGCGCTTCTAAATGAAAAAAGTAATGTTTATGAGTTTTTCTTCAGCCAAAATGCTGAACTTTTTTAGGAGATTCTTTATTCACTATCTTCCGTGACATCACGTATCCACAAAAAAAATATTTATTTATCTATTGAAGGAGTCAAAACTTAAGCACTGGCTGAGCGCAGCGCGACCCAAAACGTTAGCAGCCGCAGCCGTACCGGTTATCGTTGGCGGATCCATTGCATGGCAAGATCAAAGCTTTCGCATAGATACGACATCCGTTGCACTTTTCTGTGCATTTGCAATCCAAATCGGAACCAATTTTGCCAACGATTATTTTGATTTTATAAAAGGGGCCGACACGGATGAACGCCTCGGGTTTGAACGTGCTACTGCATCCGGTCTGATATCTCCCCAGGCTATGAAAACTGCCACTATTCTTACCATGGTAATCGCATTTCTCGCAGGACTTTACCTGGTTTGGACCGGCGGCTGGATTGTGTTGATCATAGGAATCTTATCCCTGCTGTTTGGAATTCTGTACACCGGGGGGCCATACCCTCTCGGTTATAATGGTCTCGGTGATTTATTCGTATTTATCTTCTTTGGCTTTGTAGCTGTGATGGGCACTTATTATGTTAATGCTATCTCCTGGTCGTCCCTTTCCGCCCTTGCTTCTGTTCCGGTTGGCGCACTGTGTGTAAATATTTTGGTTGTCAACAATCTGAGAGATATCGAGCAGGACAAGGTAGCCAATAAACGAACACTGGGAGTCCTTTTCGGTGAACGCTACCTGAAAGCTGAATATACGGCTATGCTCGTGCTCACTTACCTTTCTCTAATTCCGGTTTACTACATGAACACGGAGTCACTCTGGCTTTTCCTGCCGCTTTTATCACTGCCTGAAGCAGCCCGGTTGAACCGTTATGTATGGAGTCATTCGGACAAACGAACGCTGAATGATACATTGGGAGAAACTGCACGGCTGATGTTTGTCTTCGGAGTCCTCTTCTCTGCCGGATTTATCCTTTCCGCCCATGTTTAAGATCTACACATACCAGCTGCCATTTAAAAACGTATTCAGAACGGCTGCAGGCACCTTTTCTAATCGGCGCGGAGCCATCATTCGATACCACGATGCGGTTACCGACATTGTAGCAGAAGCTGCTCCGCTGCCCGGATTTTCTTCAGAAACATTGCCGGAAGTTCTTCATATACTCTCTGCCGTTCGCGACAACGCCGGTCGCTTTTTCGCAGCGCCTTTTACGATAGAACAGCTTGGAAGCTGGCTTGCCCGGCAGCCTGATATTCCCTCTGTTCAGTTTGCCCTAAGCAGTCTTGGACTATCGCTGATATGTATCAGAGAGGAGTGTACGCTGCCCCAACTCTTTTCTGTACCAAAACTCAGGTCCGTGCCCATGAATGGTGTACTGGGCGATCTGCCTGAACAAGAATTTTTGACAAGGGCGAACAGCCTCGCAGAAGCCGGCTTTACCACTCTTAAATGTAAAGTGAAACAAGAAACCGGGCACCTGCCCGGATCCCTTTCCAGCCTGCATGGTACTCATCCCAACCTGAGCTTTCGGCTCGATGCCAATCGAAGCTGGCCTCTTGATGATGTATCCAAAAACTCCAAAAAGTTTTCCCGGCTGCCAGTCGAGTATATCGAAGAACCGGCCCCTGTAGCCACCCTCCAGGCATTCATGAAACTACGCACCATCTGCAGCCTGCCGGTGGCGGCCGACGAGTCGATTAGTCAATTTGGTTTGAATGAACTTATCAATCAACCCAAACTACCCGACCGGCTTATTATCAAACCTACCCTTGCGGGGAATTTAATCGACTTGTTTGCAACAATCCGCTCCCGAGATCATCTTGATGATAAAGTGATCATCACCACGGCACTTGAATCAGCTGTTGGAACAAGGATGATCGCGGCTATCGCGGCTCTTTTAGGCATGCCAAATCGTGCACACGGCCTCAATACGGGTACCCTTTTCAGAAAAAGTATTGCTGTGGAGACAGGCATATACGGAAGCGTATTTAGCTTTGATGAAAAGATGAGGGCATGGTTTACTTTTTCACAGTTAAACCAACAAGCAATTTTTTCATATCCTGATGGATGATTGACAAAACGTATACATATCCAGTTTTTGAACTGCCGGATTCTAACCTCAATTTCCTGGCATCAGAACATATTCTGTACGATTACGCTCACCTCTATGGATTTTGTTCCCGGTTTAAACAGCTGCTTTCAGGCTATAAAATTACAGAAAAAAACCCTCTTGCACTTGTTAGCAAAAGCAGTGATAAACTAACATTCGTCATTGCAGCCAGCTACCTCTTAAAAATTCCTGTTCTGCCGCTTAATCCTGATCTGACAGATGCTGAACTAAATGTCCAAATCAAACAAGCTCAGCCTGCCGTTTTCTTTGCTGATCAAAAGAACAGAGAGCGTCTGGCAGGTCATCCAGTTCTATCCATTCCCGATGGGGCAATGAGTATCCTGGCAACCGGCAGGGATATCGATTCTCCGTCATCTGATCCGCAGCGGGAATTTGGCACTTTTTTCACTTCGGGATCCTCAGGCCGCCCCAAACTTGTCCCTCTCAAAAGACGACAAATCCTGTTTGCAACACACGCGTCAGCTATCAACTTCAAACCCGACCCCAACCGCTATTGGCTCCTGTGCCTTCCGTTAAACCACATTGGCGGAATCTCTATCATCCTCCGATCTCTGCTCTATGGATCGGCTATTTTCAGGATGGACCGGTTTGATGAGTGGCAAATCCGAAATTTCCTGAGTGAAAATCGTCTTTTCCAGGTTGCTTCACTTGTCCCCACTATGCTGATCCGCTTATTGGAAGATCCGATTTTTCAGCTTCATCTCGACTTTAAAGCTCTTTTGCTTGGTGGCGGCCCGGTTACCGAAGAGCTGATAGAGACCTCGCTTGAACGGGGAATTCCAATCGTTTCCAGTTATGGCATGACGGAAACCTGTGCCCAGATTTCTGCAAATCCCATGCTGCAGCCCCGCGGCATCTACTTCCCCAAAAAATCTGTTGGATCTGTTTTTAAACCCAATAAAGCGGAAATACGGGATCCCGAAACCGGAAAAGTTCTGCCCCCCAATGAAGTTGGCGAACTGTGGCTCAAGGGTCCACAAGTTATTGACCGATATCGGGATGATACACTGACCCGCCAGGTATTTGATGAGGACGGATGGTTCAACACAGGTGATATTGGCCGGCTAAACCGCCGCAACCAGCTATTTATTCATACCCGGCGAACCGACAGGATTATTTCGGGCGGTGAAAATGTGGATCCCGTAGAAGTTGAAGCCGCAATTAAGCGGGTTAATGGAGTATCAGAGGCCGCCGTAACGGGCATACCGGATGCCGAATGGGGACAAAAAGTTGTAGCTCTTGTCGTACCCGACTCGTCAACCTCTTCCCTTACAGAAGCCGAAATCCTTACGGCTTTAAAAAGGACCTTATCAGCCTTTAAAATCCCAAAAAAGATCTGTTTTGTCGAGTCTCTTCCCAAAACCTCACTGGGTAAATTGCGAAGAGACGAGCTGCCGGGGATGGTAAAACGGAAATAAAAAAAGCCCCGGTTTGATCCGAAGCTTTTTTGTGATTTAAATAGAACTTACTATTAAAAAATTAACCTACAACATCATTGCCAGCGGGTTCTCCAGCATTTGCCGCAGGGTGTTCAGAAATGCGGCAGCTTTGGCGCCATCTACAATCCTGTGGTCACTGCTGAGTGTCATCTTCATTCGTTTGCCGGGAACCACTTCTCCGTCTTTTACAACCGGCACATCGCGAATTGCTCCAACAGCCAGGATGCAGGCGTTCGGCGGATTGATAATGGCTGTAAACTCCTCGATGCCAAACATTCCCAGGTTAGAGATTGTAAACGTACTTCCCTCCATCTGCTCAGGCTGCAGTTTGCGATCGCGCGCAAGTCCGGCCAGCTCTTTTGTTTCAGCTGAAATCTGGCGCAGGTTCTTCTTATCCGTATGGCGGATTACAGGCGTCATCAGCCCTTCATCAATAGCCACAGCCACGGCAACATGAACATCTCCGTGTTTGCGGATTACGTCATCGAGCCAGGAAGAATTCACATCGGGATGCCGGCGAAGTGCTGCGGCTGCCGCCTTCACGACGATATCGTTAAAACTGATTTTCACTTCGCTAACCTCGTTAAGCTGCTTACGTGCTTCAATGGCAGCTTCCATATCCACATCCACCGTTTCGTAGAAATGCGGATTGGTAAATTTGCTCTCCGAGAGCCGGCGGGCAATCGCTTTCCGCATTTGAGATACTTTCACCTCTTCCGATTCCTGGTCTTCAAAGGAAGGCACTTGTACTGAAGAATCTTTTTTCTCTGAAGGCTCATACTCTTCAATATCCCGTTTCACCACGCGGCCATCCGGGCCTGAACCTTTCACATCGGAAAGTTTTATACCTTTCTCTTTAGCCATGTTACGGGCCAGAGGAGAAGCTTTAATCCGTCCGTCGTCATCACCTGACCCGTTTGATTCTTTCGAAGACTCTTTCTTCTTATCAATGTCGCCCAGAATGGGATCAAATGACTCCTTTTTCCCGGATCCGTTTTTAGAAGCTTTTTCTTCTTTTTTATCTTCTTCTCCCCCGGCAGTCTCTTTTTCTTTTTCCTTTTCCTTTTCCTTTTCACCGCCGCTTTCTTCCAGAAG
This sequence comes from Balneolaceae bacterium, assembly GCA_041686215.1. GTDB lineage: Bacteria > Bacteroidota > Rhodothermia > Balneolales > Balneolaceae > SW132. The sequence goes on from JAWLEH010000020.1 coordinate 18,574, forward strand.
ATCGCTGATATCTTCGTCTTCTTCACCAATAATGGCCATGATACCGCCCAGGGGTACCGCATCTCCTTCAGCAACCAGTACTTTCAGAATTGTGCCCGAATCGAACACCTCTACTTCCATTGTTGCCTTATCGGTTTCAACTTCAGCAATCACATCGCCCGATTCAACTTTATCACCCTCTTTTACATTCCAGGTTGCGATGACACCCTCTTCCATGGTGTCACTAAGTTTGGGCATTTCAATTTTTTCAGCCATAATATGCGTTCTGTTCGGTTAAAATATTTGGAGTATACTGTTCAGACGAAGGTTTTATAAGAGTATGAAGTGAGCCGGCAAAAGGCAACGTTAAACTTGGTTTGATTGATGCTTCGCAGCTCACTACAAATCTGCTTATTTGCGATAAGATACTGTATTAACCGCTTCCACTACGTTTTTAGCATCCGGAAGCCACAAGTCAAAAAGCGGTTTTGAAAATGGTGCATTCACATCCGGCAGTGTTACGCGCTGTACCGGGGCATCCAGGTAATCAAAGGCTTCCCGTTGAATCAAAAACCCGACTTCTGATGCGAGACCACCAAACGGGTGAGACTCATCCACAACCACACATCGGTTGGTTTTTTTGATGGACTCTACAATCATTTCAATATCCAGCGGCTTGATGGTTCTCGGATCAATAATCTCAACCTCAACACCATCTTTTGCAAGCTGTTTGGCCGCATTTTGTGCGATATGATACATTTTCCCGGTTGCTACAACTGTCACGTCGTCCCCTTCGCGCTTAATTTTACCCTTCCCGATCGGAATGGTAAAATCTTCTTCCTCAGTTACTTCGCCTTTCAGACCATACATCTGTTCCGATTCCATAAACAGTACGGGATCGTCGTCACGTATAGCGGATTTCAACAGTCCTTTGGCATCTTCCGGTTCAGATGTGTAGATGATTTTCAGGCCGGGAAACATAGCGTACATAGAATCGTAGGCCACCGAGTGAGTAGCGCCAAGCTGTCCTGCCGAGGCGTTTGGCCCGCGGAACACAACTGGTGTTGAAACCTGTCCGCCAAGCATATATCGTGCCTTTGAAGCGTGGTTAATAATCTGGTCAGCTGCAAGAACAGCAAAGTTAAAGGTCATAAATTCCACAATCGGACGCAGTCCATTCATGGCTGCGCCTATCCCGATGCCGGCAAAACCGAGTTCGGAGATGGGCGTATCAATCACGCGCCGGAAACCATATTTATCCAGCAGCCCTTCCGTTACCTTATATGCACCATTATATTCGGCAACTTCCTCGCCCATGATGAATATATTTTCATCCGTTGCCATCTCCTCATCAATTGCTTCACGAATTGCTTCTCGAAATTGTAATTCAGCCATTTTCAGCTTGTTTATTCAGTTAGTTAATAATTTGGTTGAATACCGGCGGATTATTTATGAAATGCAGGTTCACTTACGAACATATCTTCATACAGAGCCTCATCTTCGGGGAAAGGTGATTCTTCTGCAAAATCAATTGCCTCAAGTATCTGATCCTCTACACTGTCCTGTATCTCTTCTATCTTCGCTTCATCTGCAATATCCTTATCAAGGATGTAGGTTTTCAGCCGTTCAATCGGATCTATATTCTGGTACTCATGAAGCTCTTCTTTCGTGCGATACTTCTGCGGATCAGACATGGAGTGACCACGGTAACGATACGTTCGGATTTCGACAAACCAGGGCTCACTGTTTTTGCGAACATCTTTGGCAATTTTTCCCATCTCTTCATACACTGTAAAGATATCCATTCCATTGAGTACTTTACTCTTCATACCATACCCTTTTGCGCGATCCACAATTTCATTGACGGTATGACGCCGGGCAGCCGTACCCATCGAGTAGCCATTGTTTTCAACAACAAAAATTGCAGGCAGTTTCCAGAGCTGGCTGATGTTCATTGTTTCGTGGAGTGATCCCTGGTCAACGGCTCCATCCCCCAGGAAACAGGCCATCACCCGGTCGTTATCTTTGTATTTATTTGCGAAGGCAATTCCGCCGCCAAGTGGAATGTGGCCACCAACAATTCCGTATCCGCCCCAAAAGTGGTTTTCAACTTTTGCAAAGTGCATTGACCCCCCTTTACCTTTCGAACAGCCGGTGGATTTGCCGAAAAGTTCAGCCATTCCTTCCTTTGGAGTCACACCACGCACCAGTCCCCACCCGTGATCGCGATATGCCGTTATAATATCATCGTCATCATTAAATGCGAAAACGGTACCGGCTGAAATAGCCTCCTGGCCAATGTAGAGGTGAAGAAATCCGCCAAATTTTCCTTTTTGATACATCTGCATAGCCCGCTCCTCGAACCTGCGCTGTAAAAACATCAGCTCAAACATATCCAATACCTGGTCGTTTTTCAGCTTCAGCTGTTTGTGGGTCTTCTTGGTGGGTTCGGGCAGTTCAACTGCTTTGTCAATTTTGCCATCATTCTGGTTGTTCAATCCAACCGGTGCAAAAATTCCTGCGTCCTTTTTTTTGGCCATTGTTCAATTTTTATGTTCAATTCAAATTTTAAACAGACTTAAAGTATACCGAAATTTTCAGATATTTTCAGCCCGTCATGTTAACTGATCACGGATCCATCCGGAGGCAGCTTCGAATGCTTCGTCAATTTTCTCAGGTGATCGCCCACCGGCTGTGGCAAGATCGGGTTGCCCTCCGCCTCCGCCGCCAACGACACGGCCCAGTACAGAAACCAATTTTCCAGCTTGCAGTCCTTTTTCGTTCAAATCGGGTGTGATCGCCGCCATCAGTACAACTTTACCTTCATCCGTTTGGCTTGCAAGAATCACAACCGAATCAGATGTTTGTTTTTGCAGTGCCTGGTAGCCGAGCTGTTTCAGCAGATCCATATCTGCGCCGGGAACCCTGCCGGTATACAGCGTCACCGATTCTATCTTCTTTCCCTCATCCAGGATCACATCCAGCTCACCTGAAGCCTGTTTTTGCTGTATGGTTTCCAGCTCACGCTGAAGATCTTTGTTTTGTGTGATCAGATTATGAATTTCGGCTGACAAATCATTGGGATTACCGAGCGCTTGATGAACTTCTGCAAGCTGATGCTTTTCCTTACGTAAGAGTTCATCGGCGCGTTTACCGGCCACTGCTTCCACCCTTCGCACACCTGCCGCAGCAGAAGATTCATTCAGGAATCGAAAATACCCGATTTCACCCGTGGCGTTCACATGAGTTCCTCCGCAAAGCTCCATCGAAAACTCAGAATCAAACGTCACAACCCGAACCACATCACCGTACTTTTCGCCAAAGAGCATCATTGCACCTTTCTCCCGGGCTTTTTCAATCGGCATCTCTTCTATTCTTGCGGGAATATTCTCGCGAATTTTCTCGTTCACCCTGCGCTCAATCTCATCCAGCTGCTGGGGAGTTACGGCTTCATAGTGTGAAAAATCAAACCGTAACCGGTCGGGCTCTACAAGCGACCCTTTTTGTCCTACATGATCTCCCAGCACTTCCCTCATGGCCGCATGCATCAGGTGTGTTGCGGTGTGATGCTTTCGGATTTCATTCCGTTTTTCCACATCGATAGAAGCCATCCATGTTCCACCTACATCATCCGGAATTTTGTCGACAAAATGTTCAAACCCACGGGGTGATTTCTGTACATTCTTCACCCGTAGCTGATCTCCATTTCGGCTGAGTACACCGGTGTCGGCAATCTGCCCTCCAGATTCTGCATAGAACGGGGAGCGATTTAACCAAACGGATGGATTTTTCGAATCCCGGTTTACTGCTGTGATCTTAACTTCTGACTCTTCTTTCTCGTAACCAACAAACTGAAAATCCCCGTTTTCACCGATTTCTTCTACATCTTTTGCCGCTCCCACTGTAGTAAATTTACCTTCTGCCCTTGCGCGTTCTTTCTGCTGTTTCATCAGTTTGTTGAAACCCTCAATATCCACATCAATGCCTTTTTCGCGGGCCATCAACTGGGTCAGGTCAATCGGAAATCCGAATGTATCGTGAAGTTTAAAGGCATCTTCACCCGATACAGACGACTTGCCTTTGGTCATCTCCTCAAAAAGTTCAATTCCCTGTCCAAGCGTGTTCAGGAAACTGTTCTCTTCGGCTTTGATCACGTTCTGTACGTATGTAATCTGACCTTTAAGTTCCGGAAAGACATCTTCAAACTGGTTGGCTAAAACAGGTACCAGCTGGTACATAAACGGTTTTTTGAAGTCAAGGCGGTCCCAGCCGTAGCGTATGGCGCGTCTTAATATCCTGCGCACCACAAACCCGCGTCCCTCATTTGACGGCGATGCCCCGTCTGCAATTGAAAAACTAACCGCCCGTATGTGATCCGCAATCACGCGCATAGCGATATCCGTTTTCTGATCACTTCCGTACGGCTTACCGCTCATCCCGGAAATATTTTCGAGCAGCGGCGTAAAAATATCGGCATCGTAATTGGATCTTTTTCCCTGCAACACTGCACAAATTCGTTCAAATCCCATACCGGTATCTACGTGCTGGTCGGGCAGTTCAGAAAGGACGCCATCTTCATCCCTCAGAAATTGAATAAACACCAGGTTCCATATTTCCATCACCCGCGGATCATCCATATTCACCAGTTCCGCCCCGGGCTTCTCTCCACGGTCTTCATCAGGCCGCAGGTCGATGTGTACCTCCGAACAGGGACCGCACGGACCGGTTTGTCCCATTTCCCAGAAGTTATCTTTCTTGCCGAACTTCAGAATATGATCGTGCTGAATGCCGGACTTTTCTTTCCACAGTTCAATAGCCTCCTCATCCACGGGCAGGCCGTCCTCATCATCCCCGCCAAATACCGTGGCGTAAAGCCGGTCGGGTTCAAGACCCCAGCGATCAACTAAAAGCTCCCACGCCCACTCGATAGCCTCAGCTTTAAAATAGTCGCCGAACGACCAGTTACCCAGCATTTCGAAGAGCGTATGGTGGTAGGTGTCGTGGCCAACTTCATCAAGATCGTTATGCTTCCCGCTCACCCGGATACACCGCTGCGTGTTGGCCGTACGTTTCCAGACTTTATCTCCCTCTTTAAACCCGGCCTCTTCACCCAGGAAAATCGGCTTAAACTGGTTCATTCCCGCGTTTGTAAACAGTAGAGTCGGGTCGTTTTTGGGTACTACGGGAGCACTGTCCACTATAAGATGGTTTTTCTCTTTAAAGAATTCGAAAAACTCATTCCTGATCTCTTTCGAGGTTTTCACGGGCATACATTAGGGTTCTGATTGTGTACATTTAAGTCAGCTTTACAAAATAGAAAAAAATGCCAACAACCTCACCTGCTGTTCCAAAGAGTATACTTCGATTCACCATGAAAAAAGGTATCTTTAGCTGAACCCAAAATCATCATTACTATGAGAACGATATTCAACTATTTCATTTATGGATTGATTTTTATTTTCCCCCTGTTCGCAACGTTTTACGTTGTGGTATTTCTTGTGAATTGGCTGGATGAGACTCTTTATAGCCTGATTTTCAGCTGGGTGCCCTTCAATTTACCAGGCCTCGGAATTGTTACCGCCTTTTTCCTGATCGTGATTCTCGGGTTTATTGTAACACGCGCTTTCACCAACCCGATTTTCAACTATTTTGAGCGGCTGATCGAAAAAACCCCGGTGATAAAAATCATTTACACTGCGTTTAAAGATCTTACAGAAGCATTTGTTGGTGACAAGAGACGATTTAACCGGCCCGCCCGGGTTACTCTCACGGATGGAGTGGAGCGCATCGGGTTTATAACCGAGGAAAACCTGATTAATTTTGGAATAGAAGATCGTGTAGCCGTCTACTTTCCTCACTCTTATAACTTTTCCGGTAACCTCTTCCTGGTTGATCGAACAAAAGTTACCCCGCTGAATGTTGATCCGGCTGACGCTCTCAAGTTTACAATCTCGGCAGGAGTTACTCAGGTATCTCGCAAAAAAAGAACCTCATGACACACTCACTGTCTTCCCCCTTTTCACAACAGGAGCTGCAGGAGCTGCGGACTCTCTTTCCTCATATTAAAGACGGGAAAATTTATATGAACCATGCCGCAATTGGTCCGATGCCCACACCAGTTTATGAGGTAACGAGGCATCACCTGGATGTGCGCCACAGCGGGTCAGTCGAAAATTTTGAGGAGGGCATGCAGCTCATTACCGATGCGCGAGATCATGCTGCTACCTACATCAACGCAAAAACGCCCGAAAACATAACATTTATGGGCAACACATCGGATGCAATCTCGGCAGTGGCTAATGGACTGTCATGGAATGATGGGGACGAAATTATCCTGAACCGGATTGAATTCCCGTCCAATGTGTACCCCTTCAGGCGCCTTGAAGAACATGGTGTTGTGATAAAATATGCCCCTGGATCCAATCACAAGGTTGACCCGAAAGAGATCGAAGCGCTGATCACTCCAAAAACCAAACTGGTCTCCATAAGTGCTGTTCAATACCTTGGAGGGTTTAAAGCAGACCTTCACTCAATTGGTGAGATTTGCAAAAGGCACAACATTTGGTTTGTTGTTGACGGTATCCAGGCGCTCGGAGCCACCCCCGTAGATGTGCAAAACTGCAATATTGACGCGCTTTGCAGTGGCGGACATAAGTGGATGATGTCACCGCTTGGTTCCGGTTTTCTCTACCTGTCACCTCGCCTTCAGCCAGCACTTAAGCCATTTAAAACCGGCTGGCTTTCTGTTGAGGAGCCTTGGAACCTTTCAGATTTTGAGCAGCCCTGGCTACCCGTGAGCGCCCACCTTGAAACCGGCACTCCCAACCTCATCGGTATTACGGGACTCGGTGCCGCCTTAAAACTATTCAGGGATATCGGCACTGACAACATTCGGGATCATATTTTTCATATCAGCGGGATGGTAAGGCAACTGGTTGCAAATCAAAAAGGGGCAGAATTGCTTACTCCGTTACCGGTGGAACAGCGAATGGGTATCGTTACTTTTAAAGCAGAACAAACAAGAACTGACCCTGAAACGGTGATTAAAGAGTTAAAGCGTAAGTCAGTCACGATTTCGGCGAGGGAAGGATATTTTCGAATTTCACCTCATTTCTACAATACAGAAGAAGAGGCAGAGGCTGTGATTAACATGTTATTTAAAGAATTATGAAACTTTCGGCTCCAAACTTTCACTCCATCCGGAAAGACGCAAAAGAGATACTGGGCAAAACATTTTCAAAAGCTATTGATGATGATATTATGACCCAGGGTGCCGCTATCGCATTTTATACCGTCTTTTCAGTGGCTCCATTGTTTATCCTGGTGGTTGCGGTGTCCGACCTGTTTCTGAGCGAAGAATATATTACCACACAGGTAGAAGCCCAGCTTACAGCTCTCCTGGGCAGTGATATTTCATCAAACCTTGTTCAGTATATTGGGCAGGTTTCATTTGATACCTCCGGTGTTTTTACAACCATTATTGCCTCCGCTACCGTGATATTTGGTGCTACTACCGTTATCACTCAGCTAAAGAATTCACTTAATAAAATCTGGAACGTTGAAAGCGTAGAGATCCACTCTGTCTGGAATTTCCTGTTAAACCGCCTGCTTTCGTTTGGTATTATTATACTCACCTCATTGCTGTTAATTGGTTCGCTGCTAACGGAAGCGGTTATTGGTATCATCAGCGGCTTTTTCTCCCAGACCCTTCCAACTATCGATTTAGACTTTTATCTCATCATCACCGAAATCGCAACCATTACATTTGCTGTGCTGTTTTTTGCGCTAATTTTCAAAATTCTGCCGGATGTGATTGCTCCGTGGAAGCATATATTTATTGGAGCCATTGCCACAACCATGCTCTTTATGGCGGGTAAGTACCTGATTGGTATGTACCTCACAAGCAGCGGAATCAGTGCGGCATACCGGGCTGCCGGGTCACTTATTATTTTTATCGTGTGGGTGTATTATAACGTTCAAACTATTCTTCTTGGCGCTGTTTTTACGCAGGTTTATACCGAGCACTCCGGTGGTAAAATTTTGCCGTACCGGTTTGTAAGATTACGCAGCAAGTAAGAGGCTGAGTATTTACAAAGTTATCTCGGGTATGGGGCCTAATCAGCTCACCAGGAGTTGAAAGTCTGCTCATGAAAAGCTTCCAACCTGAGCTCCATTAATAAAGTGCTTTTTTGGGACTCATAAAAGTGAGGCTGTCCAAAGAGATATAATCAATCGAGTAGCGCTTAAATAATTTAGTTATTTACTCCAGACTCTCCCTATCTCCCTCTCTAACGAATAGAGAGGGATCAAATGTCAAAATTATTTAAGCTGGTTTCTAAGTCGATTTACTTTTTGGACAGCCTCGGAATTAAATCACTTAGGATTAATAAAGTACTTTTTTGGAATCATAAAAGTGAGGCTGTCCAAATAGGGCGTCATCTCGCACTCGATGCGAGATCTTCTGTCCTTAACAAAAGCAGGAAATGCCACGCCGGCGCCTGGCATGACATAATTGTTACTAAATTAACGTAACTAACGCCCTTTTTGGACCGCTTTGGTTGTATTTGACAGATTAAGAATCGAACTCAGTTTTCCACTATACCACATCTTTTCATATGCAGTGCTCAGTAGACTTCCTCAAATGTACGATCGGCCGGCTTGATATACCTTTTGAATTTATCTGATGGGATATCATCAAGAGAATCCGGCAGTTCTTTTCGAATTTGAACGTATTCGGTCAGATTCAGGCGAACCAGCTGTTTGTATATGCCGATCTCCATACCCTTCATACCACAGATATATATCAAAGTGTTCTCTTTTTTGAGAATCGGCTCGAGCAGTTCCTCTTCGTCCTCCAGCTGCGACTGTACGTAAAACTTAGAACCATCCCTACGTCTCTCTTCCCTGGAGATAGATTTGAGATAGTGAAAATTCTCGTATTTCCGGTTAGTCTCTTCAAAATAACCGGCATACAGAAGATCCGTACGGTATGAGCAGCCAAAAATCAGAACGCATTCATTATGAAAAGGCTCTTCAAAAAGTTCTTTAATCATCCCGCGGTAGGGAGCTATACCTGTGCCGGTTGCAAAAAAAAGATAATTATATTCCCGTGCATTTTGAGGAAGGAGAAAGCGTTTGCCGCTCGGGCCGGTCATCATCACTTTGTCACCCGGCCTCAGATCAGACAGGTAGTTACTTGCAACACCCAGGTAGAGTTTATTTTCAAGCTCTTCAATCGTTCGCTTCACTGTGGTTGAGACCAGGTGCTGCTTTCCGTGTTCACCCTTGCTGGGGGATGACACTGAATAGAGCCGTAATTTGTGAGGCCGGCCGGTTTCATCCTCTCCCGGTGGCAAAATTCCGACTGACTGCCCCACCCTGATTCGGTTTTCAAGATCCGTACCTGACACATCAAATGTGATGTGACGTACGATATTCGGGCTTGATTCCTTCGTGACAATGTAGTTTTCAACAACTTCCACCTCAACAGGGTCTTTCGGGGAGTAGATATTCATCTCAACTTCTGGTAAGATAATCTCTGCCATATCAGCGTTTTAAAATCGTTTTTGGTTCAAAAAAATGTGAATATCTGCAGCAACAACGGTGCGAATGGTTGATATCATTCCTGAACAATGTTACAACCTTAACTGCCTGTGTTCAGCGGAAATTGCAGCACCCTGTCCACAAACTCCGCTCCGCTGTCTGCCGTATGCGATGCCATTAAGATAAGGGTTTTTGCCTCTTTTGCTTCAACCAGCATTTCCCGTACCTGGTCTCTTGCCGCGGTATCGAGTCCGCGCAATGGTTCATCCAGTATCAGAATTTCGGGCTGCACAATAAGTGCGGCAGCTACCTGGGTCTTTTTCTTCATCCCCGTGGAGTATGTGCCTATCTGTTCATGGCGGTCATCACCAAGTGCGAGACGATCAAACATTGCCGAAATTCTTTCCGGGGATTCATCATTCCACGCCTTCCGGCTCCGCAATACCCACTCCAGAAGCTCCACGGCCGACAGGTGCAGCGGAAGACTCTCCTGGTCGTGCACAAGCCCAACGTGAGCAAGATAGGTTTCCGGATTTTCGTGAATATTGACACCTTTATAGTAAACACCACCAGATGTAGGAAACGAATTAACGGATAATATTCGCAAAAATGTGGTTTTCCCTGAGCCATTGGGACCAACAACTCCTATGAACTCACCGCTTTCGAATAGATCCGTCACATTCCTGAAAATGGGTTTGCCGGCTTTAAACTGTTTGGTTAGCGTTTTTATTTCAATCATACTCTAAATTGTTCAGAAACGTAGGTTTGATAGATATGTGCAACGTACGAAATCACAAGGGCGGATCCTGCGTAGCCCGCTAAGATATACAGTTGAGCTGCATAAGATACATGGCCAAAAATGAGTGAATTAAACATGATGCTCACTCCCAGCAGCAATATCCAGCGAAATTGCATCCAGGCGCGGGCAAAGATCCACTGAACAGGTGAGCCAACCCACCGGCGGAACCAGCCCGGGGCAAATCGCTGAGATAAACTGAGAATAATGAGAACATGATGAAACAGTGCAAAAAGTGTCCACGCAGACACCATTAGCTGTTCCGATGGATCCCGGTATGAAAGTACCCAGATCACAATATGGCCAACAGCCAGTACTCGTCCGGCCGGTAGTTTTCGGTCGAGCTGCAGAAGCATGGCCCATACATGACTTTTCACCGGTGATGGAACCCACCAGAGCTGATCGGCCTGCAGAACGGACGCTGCCTGGTTCTCTTCCATCGTTTCACCAAAAAATTCATTGAAAAATGCGTTTGATGCGTAGTAGTTGGTCAGGGAAACCGGGCGCAGAGTTTTCAGTCTGTAGAAACCTAAAGTTACAAGAAACAGGGCCGGCAGCAGCTCAAAGAATACGCCGTAAAGCCCGTAGAAAAGAGCCCCAACCGACACCAGTATCATTCCGCCGCCCCCTATAAGCACGGTATTGATCAGGCTGGGGATAGATCCGGGATCAAGCGGAAATTTAAAATATTCAGCCATTCTACCCCTCAATTCTCTCCCTCGTTCCGACTCTTTCCAGAACTGCGACTGTGCCCCCGCTTTTGTATACCGGTACATGGCAATCATCATCAACCCGCTAAAAAAAAGAGCGCCTGAAATGAAGTACAAAAGCTTCAGGGGCAGGTGAGAAAGCGGACTATTGAGATCACCAAAACAGATCACACCCACACACAAGATTCCACCGGCCCAAAACAGGTTTAACCTGCCAGCCAGGTGACGCATGATATCCTTCCGGGAAACATTACCCAGCTGTAGTAAGGTGGCGGCGGGATCAGGAAAAAGCAGGTAGGGCGTACTAAATGCAATAAGTGCCGAGGCAAAAAAGAGAAACATCCGCAGTGAAACCACACGCTGTTCAACGGAGTGTGGTCCGGTCCATAAAAGAATAACTCCGAACAACACCACCAGGAGCGTGAAGCGAAGAGAGCCGGAAAGTTGTTGAACGGGTGATTGTGCGATAGCGGATACAGTTTTGTTTCAAAACGCATAAAATAAGGCAGATCCGGCACAAATCCCTACTCAACTCTTCTGCAAATTGATCGGGAACCGGTTCAACTTTTGTGATCTGATTTTTTTATATTGTAAACTTGTAGAAAAGCGGTTCCAAACCACAAATTAAAAGATCAAAAGCAGTATGAAATTTTATGTTTGTATCAAGCAGGTGCCCGATGTGAATGCGCCCCTTCAAATTAAGGATGGTGAACTGGTTCAGGATGCCAACCGAAGTATCCTGAACGCTTACGACGCATCCGCTGTAGAGGAAGCTCTTGTACTTAAAGAGGCGCATGAAGCAGAAGTTGAAGTTGTATTAGCCGGCCCTGAAAAAGCCAAAGAGACGCTTAGAAAAGCCCTGGCGATGGGTGCTGATAAAGGCACTCATATCATAACAGATGAGGGCACTGAATACGATTCGCACACATACGCTAAAATTCTGGCGGCGTTTTTTAAGGATAAGGAGTATAGCTACATCTCCTGTGGTAAACAATCGCAGGATACCGATTCCGGTCTCACCGGAAGCATGCTTGCGGAGCTACTCGACCTGCCCTACGTAACCAACGCTGTTGGGCTTTCTCTCGAAGAGGGCCAGCTCAGGGTTAAACGTCAGGGGGATGCCGGCCAGGAAATAATTGACCTCCCCTCTCCCGGCCTCGTTACCTGCTCCAATGATATGAACGATCCCAGAATACCGAGCCTTAAGGGAATTATGCAATCGAAAAGGAAACCGGTGGACACGCTGCAGGTGGGCGATTTGAATATTGACGGGTCGCTTGATCCGGCAACAAAAATTTTGGAATACGAAGAGAAACCCGGCCGGGAACCGGGCGAAAAATTCGAAGGAGAACCTGACGAAATCGCTAAAAAAGTAGCACAGCTCCTGGATTCCGAGGAAAACCTGGTTTGAAAAACCGGACTCCTCACACCCGAATGATACAGTGTCATCAACAACTACCTTCTATAATCTGAACAGACTATGAGCACACTACTGACCTACATCAATGTAAACGACGGTAAAATTAAACGCTCGTCCCTTGAAGTTCTTTCCCGGTGCGTGGAACTGGCAAAAGCGGGCGGAGGAGATGCAGCTGCACTCGTTGCTGCACCGGATGCATCCCGCTATACAGAAGATTTAAAAAAATACGGGCCCGATAAAATTTACCTGATAGAAGACCCGGTTTTTAAAAACCATCTGAATACACCAATGATCAGGGCGATGTCTCTCGCTATTGAAGCGATCTCTCCCTCAGTTGTTGCCTTTGCTTCTACCGAAGGTTCAAAGGATATACTCGGGGCTCTCGCCGCTGCACAAGGCGCCGCATCGCTTGCGGATATGTCGGAGTTTGAACTCACCGACAACGGGGTAAAAGGAAAACGTCCCGTAATGGCAGCCAAAATTATTGCCTCTGTGGAGACCCAAAGTTATCCCGTTTTGCTAACCGTTCGCGCCGGCTCGTACGATGTGCAGGAGAACCCCTCGGAACCGTCCGTTGAAACTCTCGATTTCTCATTCTCAGAGAATGATCTAAAAATCACTCTGCGCGAAATTATCAGCTCATCGGGTGACAAAATTGATCTCTCCGAAGCTGAAACCGTTGTAGCCGCCGGGCGCGGGGTGAAAGATGTGGAGGGCCGAGAATTGATTTCTGAACTTTCCTCCGTACTAAATGCGGGAATCGGTGCATCCCGGGCGCTTACCGAAGCCGGTGATTACGATCCCAGCCTGCAAATTGGCCAAACCGGCAAAGTTGTTGCTCCCCAGCTCTACATTGCCGTGGGTATTTCAGGTGCCGTGCAGCATGTTGCGGGCATGGCCAACTCCAAAATAATTGTAGCTATCAACAAAGATCCCGACGCCCCGATTTTTGAGATTGCTGATTACGGCATCGTTGGCGATCTCTATAAAGTATTGCCGCCTTTTATTGAGGAATTGAAGAAAATTAAACAGAATTGAAGTATAGTCTTGAGTCATGAGATATGAGTCTTGAGGACTCAATACTCATGGCTTAAGACTCAGGACTCACGACTCTTATGGATGAAAAGTTTGATTGTATTATTGTAGGTGCCGGTGTGGCCGGACTTGCCGCAGCGATGACTCTTGCACGGAATAACATGAAATTTCTTCTGATTGAGAAAGGAGAATTTCCGGGCTCCAAAAATGTTTCCGGCGGCGTGCTTTGGGGCAGTGATTTAGCCCGGCTTGTGCCCAACTACTGGGAGGAAGATGCCGGGTGGGACCGGTTTATTAACCACAGGCGGCTTACATTCATGGACGATCAGTCCAGCTTTTCTGTTGATTTTAAATCATCCCATTTCAATGAGCCACCCTACACAGGAGTTGTTGTTCTTCGCTCGAAGTTCGACCGCTGGCTTGCCGATAAAGTACAGCAGGCGATTGACGATAGTGATTTTGCAATGGACTCGTTTATAGCTCCAAACATTCTCGTGGAAGAGATTTTGGAAGAAGACGGGAAAGTTGTGGGCATACGAACGGGGGATGAGAAGTTCTACGCAGATTCGGTCATCCTTGCCGAGGGTGTTAACAACCTGCTTACGCGTCAGGTTGGCCTGCAGGATAGCTATGTTCCGGCTGACCATATGCTTACCGGCATCAAAGAAATAATCAGGTTCGACCAGAGCGTACTGGAAGATCGGTTTCAGCTCAGCGGTAAAAGCGGCATGAGCAATGAGTTTGTTGGATACGCAACGCACGGTGTGGAGGGAGGCGGATTTTTGTATACAAACAAAGATACGATCTCCCTGGGCCTGGTACTTGGACTGAAAGACCTTCGTGAAAAAGGACAAAAGCCCTACGACATTCTCAACGAATTCAAAAAACACCCCGTTATTGCCGACACCATCCGGGGCGGAGAGGTGGTAGAGTATTCTGCCCATGTTGTATCCTCGGGCGATAAACGAGTAGCCCCGGAAAAACTATACAAGGCGGGCCTGATGGTCTGCGGGGAAGCAGCCAACCTGTTGATGAATGCCGGCAAGGCAATCCAGGGAATGGATTACGCCATGCGATCGGGTATTATGGCTGCCGAAACGATTACTGAAGCGAAACAAAACGACGATTTTAGTGAAGCATCCATGAAAAAATACCAGGATGCCCTGGACGACAGTTACATTATGAAGGATATCAACAGTTTCCAGGATGCAGTTCACCTGCTTCACGATCCGGTTATGACTCAAAAGGTGCCCAACCTGATCTGCGACTTTGGACGAAATTTTTTCAGTATTCAGAATAAACCCACGAAAAAAGCACGCGAAATGCTTAAAGATTCCGTTAAGAAGCACGCATCCTACTGGGATTTAATTAAAGTGGGTGCGAAAGGGGCGAAAGCTCTTTAGGCAGAAGGCAGAA
>JAWLEH010000020.1:33572-41303 GCA_041686215.1 Balneolaceae bacterium
AAAGAAAGAAAAAGATTCTATGAGATTGCCAGATCGTCTCTCGTTGAGCTGGATACTCAGATAGAAATCTCATTAAACCTTAAATATTTAAGAAAAAATGAAATAGAGAAAGTAGAAAAACTGGCGAATGATATTTTCGCGATGTTATCCAGAATGGTTTAGGAACTTCTGCCCTCTGCTTTTTCACTTTTCACTCAGTTTTACAAAAACTCTCTTAGATTTAAATACTAAAATTTATCCATTACTAATATGAAACTCCTTACCCTTCAGGAACGACTCGGCCTCGTATCTTACAGAAACCAGGCGAAATCAGATATCAAACCTCACATAACGGTTGAAACGGATATCTGTAATTCTACTTGTCCGCACCATTGCACCACGTATGTATGTCCTGCCAACTGCTACACTAAAGATGAAAACGGCAAGGTTCACTTCCAGGTAGAAGATTGCATTGAGTGTGGAACCTGTATGTACGCCTGCGACCAGGGCGCGGTAAGCTGGGAGTTTCCCGATCCAGAAATCGGACGGGGCGTTACCTGGAATTACGGATAACAATTTACATTGAAGCTCTTTCCTTGAAAATGTGAATCCGGCGGCACATCAACCAAACTCTGAGCCGGTGACTCCTACCCTTTAGGAACATATTCCTTATCAGGATTATGGCAGACGGTAAACAACCCGTTCCGGAAGTATTAACCTGAGTTCGATTAAAAAATAATGGTAGCAGTCCAAAAAGGGCGTCATCTCGCACTTGTTGCGTGATCTACTGTTCTTATCAAAGGCAGGATCTGCCACGCCGGGGCGTGGCACGACATGATGATTGATAAATTAACGTAACAAACGCTCTTTTTGGACTGCTTTTGTGATATACATAAAATTTAAGAAGCGAACTCAGGTTATTACTGTGTTACCTGAATAAATACAGGCTGCATCGTGATGTTAATTAAAAGAACCCTCATCAGCCATACTGCTAATGAGGGTTTTTGGTAGATACCGTTTGTTAGTTTACGAACATCTGGATTCTGGATCCGCCTGCCTCAACCTCAACAGAAGTATTAGCTGAGCCCTGATCTGATTCAACTGTTACATCATGTGAACCAACGGAAACGCCAACAAATGTAAAAACACCATTTTCATTTGTCTCTGCTGTCATTTCATCCCCTTCGAACGTTACAGTTGCATTGGCAACTCTGTCGTGTGAATCTTCAACCAACACAACACCGGCAACTGCTGTTTGATCTTCAGATGCCATAGGTCCGGAGGGGCCGCAGCTAACACCTACAAACAAAATGAGCGTTATTGCGAGGGATAGTAATTTTAAATTGTACATAACATTTTTTGATTAGTTGCTGATTAACTTATGTTATAATGCATACTGATACATTTTGTTCCAAATATTCGATATCGGCTTCGTCCCTTTCTCAATGTTACACGTACAAATCTTTACCAACCTGAATTTGATACCATTCACAAATCAACTGAGGTCAATTTCAAAGATTTTTAACCAATCAGATGCATGAAATCCGTGTAAGAATCGTTACCTTTTGGAAGCGTTTCCAAATATGAATTTTTTAAAACCGATATTATGAGTTTAGACGTACTTGAAAGAGCTAATCCTCTTTCGTTTGATTTGACAGAAGACCAGGCGATGATCAGAGACAGTGTTCGTGATTTTGCAAGCCGTTATATAGCACCCGACGCTATCGAACGTGATACAAAAAAAGAGTTTCCACACGAACTGGTTAAGATGCTTGCCGACCAGGGATTGCTGGGAATTTACCACGACGAGCAGTATGGCGGAGCAGGGTTTGATACTGTTAGTTTTTGCCTGGCTATTGAAGAAATTGCACGCTGGGATGCCTCTCTTGCTCTCACCGTTGCCTCCCATACATCACTTGGCAGCGGCCACATTGCGCTTGCCGGAAATCACGAACAGAAGAAAACCTACCTGACACCCCTGGCAAGCGGCAAAAAACTGGCAGCCTGGTGCCTCACCGAGCCCGGCTCCGGCAGTGACGCATCCGGGATGAAGACAACGGCTACCAAAGATGGAGATAACTGGATTATCAACGGATCCAAAATATTTATCACGCAGGGCTCCGTTGGCGATGTTTATGTTGTTCTGGCAAAGACAGATCCAACTCTTGGCACCAAAGGCATCAGCGCATTTATTGTTGAACGGGAAATGGACGGTGTAAACCCCGGTGAACCGATGCATAAACTGGGCATGAACTCCTCCGACACTACCGAAGTAGTATTTGAAGATGTGAAAATCCCGGGTGAAAACCTTCTTGGCGAGCTTGGCAAAGGTTTTGTGGATACCATGAAAGTACTCGACGGAGGACGCATCGGAATTGGCGCCCTTTCTGTTGGCATCGCACGCGGTGCACTGGAAGAGTCGATGAAATATGCAAAAGAGCGAAAGCAGTTTGGTAATTCAATCGGTGATTTTCAGGCTATAGAACATAAAATGGTTAATATGGCAACAGAAATTGACGCAGCCCGGCTCCTGGTTCATCGTGCGGCATGGGCTAAAGACAGTGGAAAATCGTTTACCAGGGAGGCCTCCATGGCTAAACTGTTTGCATCCGAGATGGCCGAACGCGCCGCTCTGGAAGCCGTTCAGATACACGGCGGTTATGGATACACGAAAGAGTATCACGTTGAGCGATTTTTGCGCGATGTGAAACTCATGACCATCGGGGAAGGAACATCTGAAATCCAGCGGCTGATTCTTGCACGCCTTCTAAAAGAGGAGTTAGGCTACAACTCCTGACTCTCCCCTGTTCTATCCAGTTCCCTTGACACGATCAATCGGTTTTAACGCCGATTGCTCGTTTTATACCGATCCCTCCAGAGCCGCACGCCTATCTCATTGGCTGCCAATACACAAAACTTCAGCTTTCCTTCAGATTTTCGTTTTATATTATTTCGGATATGAAATTGCTTATCGTTGAAGACAACCGGGATTTACTGGATAATATGATCACCTTTCTGAAGCGGGAGGGCCATATTTGTGAAACTGCCAAAGACTACAGGCAGGGATTTGATAAGGTAATGACTCATGCCTACGACGTTGTTCTTATCGATATCATGATTCCGCACGGTGACGGGCTCAACCTGCTGAAAGAGCTCAAATCCCTTAAGCCTGATACCGGCACAATCATCATCTCTGCCAAAAATTCTCTGGATGACAAAGTATCCGGTCTGGAGCTCGGTGCAGACGATTATCTCACCAAACCCTTTCAGCTTCCCGAACTACATGCGCGTATCAAAGCTGTTACACGGCGCAACCGGCATAACGGTAATGATATTGTACAGGTACATGAAATTGAAATTCATACCGGCAAAAGAGAAGTAATTGTAGATGACAACACGGTTGGACTCACACCCAAAGAGTATGATTTACTTCTCTACTTTGCTTCAAACAAAAATTTTGTGCTCTCCAAGCAAACCATTGCCGAACATCTTTGGGGTGATTATGTAGATCATCTTGAAAACCTTGATTTTGTATATCAGCACATTAAAAACCTGCGAAAAAAACTGGTTGCCGCCGGGGCAAACGACTACATCAAGAGTGTGTACAGTATTGGCTACAAATTTAAAGTCTGACAGAGAGCATGAAGCTGATTACCAAATTTATACTAATCTACCTGGTCATCACCTCTGTTGTACTGGCAATTGGCGGTGTGATATCCTATTTCATCATCAAAGATGAGGTAAATAAAGAGTTAAAGTTTGAGTTCATGGAGAGAATCGACCGGGTAACCTACCTGCTCGAACGCGGACGAAAGTTTTCGCACCGGCGTGGCAGTATAGAGGGGGACCAAAACCTGGTTATTGAAGAGCTTAACCAGGCTGCTGAACCTCGTACACAAGTTTCGGATACCTCTATCTGGCACGACCGGCTTGAACAGTATGAACAAAATGTAAAAGTAGAAGCCTGGCGCGAAATAGATGGTAACTACTACTACATCTCCACATACGGGGCGATGATTGAATCGAACGATATCACAGAGGCGGTGGCCAAAACTCTGTTATGGATATTGCTGATGCAGGTAATGGGTGCCGTTGGCATCGGATATTTTGTTTCCGGCAGCCTGTTCAAGCCGTTTCGCCAGACACTGGAACGAATCAGGAATTTTAAACTGCAGGACAGGCAGGTCCTGGAAGCAAATGAAACCAACGTAAAAGAGTTCAGGGATTTAAACCTCTTTGTGGAGCAGATGACCCAAAAGGCGATTTCTGATTACAAAAACCTGAAAGAATTTTCGGAGAATGCCTCCCATGAATTACAAACACCTCTTGCCATTGCCAAAGGGAAGTTAGAACTGTTAACTGAAACAGACCTCAGTGAGGAACAATACCGCTATGTAGAATCGCTGGAGAGATCCATTAAAAAACTCTCGCGCCTTAGTGAGAGTCTCTCCCTGCTCACAAAAATTGAAAATCATGAGTTTGAAAATAATCAAACCGTCAACATCAGCTGGCTGATAACCGAAAGTATTCGGGAATTTGAGGAGTTTATCAATTTTAACAAACTAACAGTTGAAACCGATATCACCGATGATGTTACGATTGAAATGCATCCGGCACTGGCTGAAATTCTTTGGACCAACATCTTTCAGAATGCAATCAAACACAATGTAGACGGCGGCAGGATTCGGATCACCTGCACACAAGAAACGCTGGTTGTCTCAAACACCGGAAAAGAGTTATCGGTGCCTCCCGAAACTCTTTTTGAACGATTCCGCAAAGGCGACCAGAGCTCCTCATCTATCGGTCTTGGCCTTTCGATTATAGAACGGATTATTCGCCAAAATCAGCTCACCCTGAAATATACAACGGAAGGAACCTGGCATAATCTTGAAATTGGTTTAACCCGGGTTATTCACGAATAAGTATAAAATATGGTTAAGTAACTGATGCTAATGCACATATTAAAACTTGATTATAGCCCAAATTTGAGTCTTATCGTATGGCGGCGAAATTTGGCTGTGTACATCGTTGAAAAGAAAATGGTTTACTCAGGGTACCTCAGTACCCTTCCGTCACAATTTCCTCTTCGCCTTGTTCACAGCCAAATTTCTTGGTGAATAATCCGGGTTAAATCATGTAAAAACAAGCTGATCTTCAGTTTTCCTTCAGAGTTCGTACAACGTTTGAACAGATTCTTTGGTTAGGTTGGGAGAAAATAATTGTAGTACCCACACTTTATAATCAGCTATTATGACAGGATCCGTAACTGATTTCAGACTTTTTTTTCTCGTACTGTGTTTCTTTTCAGTCCCTTTAACACTCACCGCCCAGGATGATTCAACCGAGGGAGAGATTGCCGGAGTGGTTGTAAATGAGGATGGAAATGCGATTCCTAATGCGAGTGTGGCTATTCTTGATCCTGAAACTGAAGAAATTGTGACAGGAACGGCTACTAACCAGGATGGAAGCTTTTCTCTAACTCATGAATCCGGCAGCTATACTCTGCTTATTTCTTTCATCTCCTACATTGATGAAACAATAGAAATTGAAATAGAACCCGGTAGGTCTGAAGATTTGGGCACAATTGAGCTGCGTCCTGAAGACTCACAGCTCGAAGAAGTTGTGATTGAAGGAGAGCGATCCTACATGGAGATGAACTTTGACAGCCGGAATTTTAATGTGGGACAAGACATTACCAGTATGGGCGGAAATGCACTGGATGTTCTTGATAATGTACCCTCAATCTCCACCGATTTTGAGGGAAACGTAAGTTTGAGAGGAAATGAAGGCGTCCAGATTCTTATCAACGGACGCCCATCGAACCTTGTGCGCGGCGGAACGGACGGTTTGGGAAGTATTCCGGCAAATATGATTGATGAAATTGAAATCATCACCAATCCTTCTGCCAGGTTTGAAGCTCAGGGTACCGGCGGAATCATTAACATAAAGCTCATCGATAACGCACAGCTCGGCTTTAACGGAACCATCCAGGCAAATACGGGATACCCGCAGGATCACGGTGCCGGCGTGAACCTGAATTATAACACGAACAACATCAACTGGTTTCTCAACCTCGATTTTGAGTACGAGCGTGAACCTGAATCCGGCTACTCGTTTCAGAGTTTTAATGATGACACCACCTATGCATTCAGTGAATCGAGTGATGTTACAGAACGTGAGGTAGAAGGTGATATAAATTTTGGAGCTGATTTTTACCTGCCGTATAACCAGATTATAACATTCTCCTCAAGGGTTAGCATTGAATCAGAAGAGGAAGATGCAGACCTCACGTACACCGACTACAACCCGTCTGAACAGGGTGTGTACCGTTCGCCCTTTGAGGACTGGGATATCCTGCAGCGGGCAAACCGGAACAACCTCGAAGAAGCCAGGGAAAGAGATTACGATGTACGGCTTGAATATGAAAACCGCTTTGACGGCTCCGATCACAGATTAACTGCAGAAGCCGACTTTGAATTTGGAAACGAAAATGAAGATGTACTTCTGAGCCAGGATCTTCGCGAGGGATCTACGGATTTTAACGACCAGCGAACCTTTTCTGAAGAAGTGTATCGTGAACTGAGGATCGATACAGATTACGAACAGCCGATTGGCGATGATGGCAAATTTGAAGCCGGTTTCAGGTTAAATTTCGACTGGCTGGATAACGACTATCTTTCGGAAGATCAGGTTAACGGGAACTGGGTTATTCCTGAAGACGGACTGGACCAGAGTCAAAATTTCACATACTTCGAAAATGTTAATGCACTCTATTCCACTTTTTCAGGTGCTTCAGGGGATTTTACCTACCAGCTCGGGGCGCGGCTGGAAAATACACGCATCAAAACAGAGCTGGATCAAACCGGGGAAGGCAGCAACCAGAATTACCTGAACCTTTTTCCAAGTGCGTTCTTGTCCTACACAATCAGCGATCAAAACTCCCTGCAATTGAGCTACAGCCGAAGAATTTCGAGGCCATGGTCTCGCTTCCTTTTGCCGTTTTCACAAATCAATGATTCCCGAAACCGCAACGTCGGGAACCCAAACCTGAAACCGGAATTCGGAAACTCCTACGAACTCGGATACCTGCGGCAGTGGGAAAGTGGATCGGTACTTTCAAGTGTCTACTATCGCCACAGAACGGAAGTTATTGAGCGAATCCGAACAATTGACGGAAACGGAATCACCACCAGGCGTCCCATCAACCTGGCTACCGAAGATGCCTGGGGAATTGAGTTTTCAGCCGACCAGGATCTTTTCAGCGGATTGCAGCTATCCGGCAGCCTCAACCTGTTTCAGTCTAACAGAGACGGAATTTATGAAGGGGTTACCTACGCAAGTGAATCGGAATCATTTACATCAAGGCTGCGCGTTCGGTGGAGATTTCTTGATGACTGGAACTTTCAATCGTACATCTACTACCGGGGCGCCCGGCAAACCACGCAGGGACGAAACAACGGACGATCATTTGTAGGTTCAGGTCTCTCCCGGGAAATTATGGACGGCAGGGCAACACTTTCTCTTAACGTGCGCGATCTGTTCAACTCCCGCCAGAGTGATCGTGAAGTTATTAACCCTCAATCCTATACGAACAACCAGTACAGCTGGTCGTCCCGCTCTTTCCGTCTGAACTTACGGTACAACTTTAGCAGTGAACGGTAGCAGCGGACTCACTGCTGTCAAATGTGAACAGAATCATTCCATCTCCGGGGCAGAGCCCGCGAGGTATCAACGTAGAATCCATAACTTTTT
>JAWLEH010000119.1:0-10207 GCA_041686215.1 Balneolaceae bacterium
GATTTGAGCTCAAAAAGCTTTTGCCTTCTATTCCGTTATATATTGCTTATTTTACATGAAGAACATTTATTGATTGAATTACAGTATTATGACTATCCAGGAAAAACAAGAACGAATTATTCGTGAATTCCAGGCTCTTTCCGACTGGCAGGAACGGTACAAACACATCATCAAAACCGGCCAAAAACTTCCTCCTCTTGAGGATGAGCACAAGGTTGAAGAAAATCTCGTTAGGGGTTGCCAGTCACAGGTTTGGCTGGCCACCGACTTTGAAGACGGGAAAGTAAAGTTCCGGGCTGACAGTGATGCAGCTATCACCAAAGGGCTTGTTGCGCTGATGGTGAAATTTTATTCCGGGGAAGACCCAGACACAATTTTGGCAACTAACCCGGAGTTTATTAAAAAAATCGGCATGCAGGAGCATCTTTCTCCTACACGCTCCAACGGGCTGGCATCTATGATTAAACAGATGAAAATTTATGCGATGGCCTATAAAGCTAAAGCTGCCGAGCAAAACTGAACATACAAGACCACTGCTGCCCGTTGTTTTTATTGAGGCAAAATCGGACTATATTTTTAATTGTTCTATTTTATGTACATCCATTAAAACATTCCATTCTTTAATTCACTCGTTCTATGAATAATAAATCGGTACAAATCGGCCTGTTCGTTGTTTTTCTTATTGTTGCAGGTGGCGCGCTCTATTATGGCTTATCCGGTGACAGTGAAAATGAAGCCACAAATTCGGGCACATCAAATCAAACCGCACAGACGGTAGAAATTCTGAAATACAGTGATTTTCAGTGCCCGGCCTGTAAAGGCTTTGTCCCGTATGTGGAACAACTTCAGGAAGAATATGGCGATTTAATTGATTTTTCCTACCGCCACTTCCCGCTCAGTGGGTTTCAGTACAGCCGGCTTGCCGCTCATTCTGCAGAAGCAGCACGCGAACAGGGCCATTTTGATGAAATGCATGATTTAATTTTCGAAAACCAACAGGAGTGGTCTCAGGGAAATGCTCGCGAACTTTTTGAAAGTTACGCAGAACAAATTGGTCTGGACATGGAACAGTTTCGGGAGGATGTGGAGTCGGATGCTGTTGCAGAGCGGGTTGAATCGAACCGGCGGGAAGGAGTTCGAAGATCCGTTACTTCCACGCCAACCTTTTTTATAAACGGGCGTAAACTGCAGCAAAATCCTCAGAGCTACGAACAGTTTAAATCGATTGTAGAACTTTACATGTACCGCTCGAATTAGTGTCTCGACAACAGCAGAGCAGCGGATAAGGATTTCTCTATAACCGGAAACAAACTATGATCTACGAATTTCTAAAAAAAACACCCCAGTTTGATGACTCAGTTTTTGTGGCGCCAAGTGCGGATATTATAGGTGATGTGGTACTCGGTCCTGAGAGTTCCGTCTGGTTTAACACAACCATTCGCGGTGATGTAAACTACATACGAATTGGAGAGCGCACCAATGTGCAGGACAATGCCTGCATCCACGTGATGAACCAGACCGGGCCAACGATTATCGGTGATGACGTTACAATCGGGCATAACGCCATGGTTCACGGATGTACTATCCACAACCGTGTGTTGATTGGTATTCATGCCACAATTCTGGATGAGGCCATTATTCCATCTGATGTGATCATTGCCGCAGGCACCCTTGTGCCGCCGGGCAAGAAGCTGCAACCGGGCCACTTATACATGGGTTCGCCCGCAAAGATAGTCCGGAAATTGAGTGTTGAAGAGATTGCATCGATTAAAACATCCGCTCAGAATTATGTGAAGTATCAGCGTACCTACCGGCAGGTGGATACGTATGAGGAAAACCCTTTTTATTCGGCCGAGAATTGACCAACCCAAACATTGACGCTTTCAGGTCTGCATTCGGCTGACAGGGCATTTCCATTTTCATATATACTTTTAGCACCGTTCTGACAAATGGCCGGAATTTACATCCATATTCCTTTTTGTAAACAGGCTTGCAGCTACTGCAATTTCTATTTTTTAACCCGCAGGGAACTACAGCAGCCTTTTGTAGATGCACTGATTGAAGAGATCCGCTCGTACCGGGGACACCCGTTTTCCGAACAGGTGTTTCAAACGATTTATATCGGCGGCGGTACCCCTTCCCTTTTGTCAATACAGCAGCTTGAATCCATATTCGGAACTTTGCACGATGTATTTGATATCGAAGCAGGAGAAGTAACTCTTGAGATGAACCCGGATGATGTTACGAAAGAGTTTCTTCGCGACATCAGGGGGATTGGCATAAACCGTGCCAGCATGGGAATTCAGTCGTTTGATCCGGACCTGCTGCTATCCATGCACCGGGCGCACAATCCCCGGGAAGCGCAATCTGCGCTGGAGATGATTCAGCAGACAAACTTTCCATCCTTCACCGCCGACCTTATTTACGGCAATCCCGGTCAAACCTCTGCAGCTCTTGAAAAGGATATCATGCGTCTGCTTTCTTACGACCCCCCTCATGTTTCTGCCTACTCGCTAACCATTGAGCCCAACACACGACTTGGCAAACAGGTGAAACTGGGCAGAATTGAGGAACCGGATGAAGAAAAAGTTGCAGAACAGTTCGACCTCGTGGAAGAGAATTTATCATCGCACGGCTTGATGCGCTACGAAATCAGTAATTTTTCAAAGCCCGGCAAAGAAGCTGTCCATAACAGCAACTACTGGCGTCATATCAACTATCTTGGTCTTGGCCCATCCGCGCACTCCCTTTTTTGGCAGGATGCTGGTGCAATACGATGGAATAATGCAAAAGACATCCGCACCTACCTCAATAAAGAGTGGGCCTCTCTGCGCGAGGATGAGCAGCAACTGGATTTGAAAGACCTTGCCGAAGAGCGCCTGATGTTGGGCCTGCGCACACGCTGGGGTGTTTCGCCCGGTCGGCTGGCTGATAAGTACGGCTACAAGTTCAGCTCCTCCCAATTACAGTGGCTCGGGCGGCAAAAAAAGGAGAATACATTTGAGGAGAGAGATAATTCTTTACGGCTGTCTGCTGAGGGGCTCAGAATTGCAGATTACCTTACCCTGGAACTGATTTCACGTCATTCGTCATCATAAAAAAAGGCCGCCGAAACTGAATCCGGCGGCCTTAAATTTAAACAGTGTTACAGGCTGACTGTTACTTAATCAGCGTCATTTTTTTCGTTTGAACGAAGCTTCCGGCCTCAATTCTGTAGAGATACATGCCACTTGCGAGGCTGCTTGCATCAAAAGATACAGAATGGTATCCGGCAGATTGCTGCTCATTGTTCAACAGCGTTGCTACCTGCTGACCCACAACGTTGTACACCGTAATTTTTACGTTCGATGCCTGGGGCAGCGCGTACTCAATCTGTGTATTTGGATTGAATGGGTTCGGGTAGTTTTGCTCAAGTGCAAACTGTTGGGGAAGTCCCGTTTGCTCATCAATGCTTGTAGAAACAGATGGAAGCAGTACGGTTGTACCATCGGCCAGAACAAGCAGGGCGCCAAATGGCTCTCCATCCTGGTTGTTTTCCGGCATCAGAAATCCGCTTGCTAACACAAGTCCTGTTTCTCCTCCAAGCTCATTCGCATCCGCTTCAACGGATGCAAACACATCTCCACCGGCTGGTGAGATATCAATGGTATATGAACCAACAGGTACATCTGTATACTCAGACGTAGTCGAACCATATGATACATCGGTTGCCAGTTCTGCAACATCACGTGCATCTATATCCACAGCGGGTGCATCTGTTACACCGTGGTGCAGTCTGAAAGAGAAGGTGTCTTCATCTGCAGCTTCTGTCTCTGCACCATCGATGATGGTCAGCTCAAACTCGGTATCCTCTTCACCCGGGTTGGGTGCAAATCCAGAGGGATCCAGTACACCGCTTGCAACTACATAGTAGTTACCGGGCTCAAAGAATACATTTGAGAACGTCACACCAGAATCGAGAGACTCGCCTGTTGGAGTCACACCGATTTCAAGGCCGGTGCTGGAAGGCAGCTCAATAAAACCGGTAGCCGTTCTGAATTCAACGTCTTCCAGTGTGAGATCACCTTCCACATAAATGTCTACGGATTCAACAGCAGGGTCGGCAGAGTTGTGGATAATTTGAACCTGCGTTGGAACAGGCGAGATATCTCCCTCAAAGAACGGGAAGAGCTGGGTGTCATCACTAAACTGACCCATCGTACCTGTGATGTTAACCGGTCCGTCCGGCACGGGTGACCCGGAGCTGTAAAACGAATTATTTCGAGCAATTCGGATAATATAAGTTTCGCCATCTTCATCTTCGAAAGTAACATTTACGCCGCTGCCACTGTCGACGGGGTCCGTTGGCCAGTCGCTTTCGCTTGCTTCGGTCAGTGTTACATTCTCAAGCAGAACACGCGATCCCTGGAGATCGGACTCAGCCGTAAAATCAGCGGCGGTAATCACCTGGGGTTCAGGTAGCGGATTCTCGCTGTTTATGATTTCAAATTCAGAGACTTCAACATTAGTTTGATTGTTGAATACAGCGGTTTCGCCAACAATGCGAATGCTATCACCGGGTGCTACAACAGTACCGGACTGATTTCCGCCCGTATCGAAATCTGTAATGTTGATACCTGCAGTATTGTCCTGCACAAAGTAATCGGCAACGCCAAATCCAAAGTCGTTTGAATTCACGATACCTACAATCTCTACCAGTGTTCCTTCATCAGCAGCCCGTGCGTCAGCGATCGAAACTTCGGATATAGCAGAAAGCAGCGTGGTAGTTCCGTCTGCTTCTACCACAAGCAGTCCAAATCCGTTTCCTTCCGTTGCGTTATCATCGCTGAAGAATCCGGTGGCAAGTACTGCAATTGCATCACCTGTGAAAGCACTCAGGGGTGCAGGTATTTCAAGGAGAACCTCTCCGCCTGTACCGGCAATACCAATCCGCTCATCATCGGCAGCAAGAGCTACATAGCCGGTAAAGTCAGGATATGCAAGATCAGCTACTGCAGGATCGTCTGACCCAGTCTGTTCCAGGTAGATGTCAACGTTTGGCGCATCCGGTGAGCCGTGGTGCACATTCACTTCAACACCCGTGTCATCATCCGCAGTGGTTTTGGCACCAGTAAAGAGCTCCAGTGAAAAGCCGGAAGCATCGGTAAAGTTGTCCGGATCAAGTACACCTGATGCAACTGCAATATAACTCTCATCTTCATCAAGAGTTACTGCTATCGGATCCAGCGCATTCTCAATACCAGCGCCTGCAGGTGCAATTTCAATGCTAAGCTCAACACCGGAAGGAACCATGTCGAAGGCTGTGGCATCGCGGAAATCAACATCCTCGTAAGCCAGTTCACCGTTTACAAAGATATCCACAGACTCAACAGCAGGATCGGGAGAGTTGTGTACAATCTGCAGTTCAGCGGTAGGCACAAATTCTTCAAGTTCAAGAACTGTTCCGTCTGCAAGCACGGCAATTACGCCGAAACCATTGTTTTCGGTTGCATTATTTTCATCAAAAAACCCGGATGCAAGAACCGTCACAGCTGCGCCGGCAGCATCCAGCGTGGCGAACGGTGCGGTGAACTCAAGCAAAATATCTTCTCCGGTTCCGGCAATACCGACCACTTCATTATCCGGTGTAAGTTCCACGTAATCTGTGAAATCAGGATATCCCAAATCGGGAATAGCCGGGGTATCTGTGCCGGTTTGTTCCAGGTAGATATCTACATTGGGGGCATCGGGCGACCCGTGCTGTACCACTACATCCACATTGCTTTCATCGGCTGCGGTGAGCTGTGCTCCTGAAAGCAATTCAAGAGAAAAGCCGCTTGCATCCGTAAAATCGGCAGGATCCAGAACTCCGGAGGCAACGGCTACGTAGTTTTCTCCGTCACTAAGCGTTACCGGAATTGGATCCAGTGCAGCACCAATACCTTCTCCGGCCGGAGCAATTTCAATGCTCAGTTCAACACCGGCTGGAACCTGGGTAAATGCTGTTGCGCTTCTGAAATCCACATCAGTAAGGAACTCATCTCCATTCACAAAAATATCTACAGATTCCACAGCTGGATCGGGCGAGTTGTGGATGATTTGGAGATTGGCCAGTGCCGCAGCATCGGTAAAGTCTGCCAGGCTACGGGCTGTAATTTGCGGGCTTGAACCAAAACCGCCAACGAATCCAGTTATTGTTACCGTTTCTGATGGAATGGGTTCACCGATATAATCGGCTCCAAAATAATCGGTTCTGAACGTCAGTTCATTACCAAGACCATCTACAACCGTATAATTCTCTCCTGTTTCAAATTCCCCGGTATCCTGGAATGTGAGGTTCTGAATTTGAACAAGTTTACCGGTATCCTCTAAAGAAAGGTCTGTAGCTGTTATCACTTCAGGTTCAATTGTATTTCCGGTTGATGAAACTGTAGCATCAGCGGACCCTTCATCAAGAACAAATCTAAGCAGTCCTCCACTATTGGTTACTTCGAGAGTACCCTCAAGATCTGTAATACCATCACCAATATCAGTTCCATCAGTGAAATTATCGTCAGGGTCGATCGACCAAATACCTGCTGAACCATCTACTAACATCCGACGTCCCTCAAATCCGTCTCTAAAATGCACCAGGGCTTCACCGGTGAGACGATACCGGGCTTCACCATCTGTAACACCATCACGAAGTTCGGCGATCGTAGAAACGTCTGTTGCTTCAGGTATGGATTCACCATCGGGCCCTACCACAAGAATATCGCGAAGACGTTTTTGCGATGGGCTGTCGCCCCGGGTAAACCGAATCGATACATCAGACTCTCCAACAACACCTGCGTCAAACTCCATTTCTCCTTCCAAATAATCGGAATCCGTTGGTGTTGGAGACGTGTAGGATTGTGCAGACCAGGTAGTTCCACCATCGGTCGAAACTTCAACCGTTAAGGGACCATCATCGCCGGTACTAAATTTTGCTACCTGAAAGGTAAGCGTCGCAGAGGCAACACCGCTCAAATCAAATGAAGGGGATGCAAGTTCTGATGTTTCTGATTCAAAAAGGGCGTAACCACCTGCAGCATCTCTGAAGTCCATGTCGGTGGCTGTCCAGTCTGCAGGAGCAGCACCGTCTCGGAGCTCCTCGTCTAAAATCGTTTGTCCGTAAGCAACTGACCCGGCAGAGGCAAATAACAGTGCTATGCCGAATAATAGCTTACTAATCGTAGCTAAGTATTTCATATATATTTTAAGGTTTGGTTTGTGTTTGTTTTTGATGGAACCGCCATGAAACAGCGGGTTTTAATTTGATAGGTAGTGACTTAAAGAGTAATGAAAAAGCGCTACAATTTCATTATCGTAATGTTAAACTTCGCTTCGCAGCCACATCGTTCCATCAATACTGTAAATTATTTGGCACATAAGCTCATGCAGCGGATCACTCTACGGTGCAATCCAATCTCCGCTCCAGTCACTTTCCCCGGAAAGCCGAGTGAACCTGAATGCAAGGTGCTCCAGTCCGTTTAGCTGCAGTACATTCACTTTAATCGCCCGGAAGGAAAGTACTGCAAAGTGTTCATCTGTAAGAGTTTCGGGCCAGGAGTGAGCCACTGCAGGATCCTCCACCGCGCGGCCGGGAGTCACCGTCTGAGTATAGGCTTTTCTGGCACTTCCTTTCACCCGTTCCCAGCGGTCTGAGGCAAGTGAATCGCTATGGTGAATTATTGCCTCTGCCTGTATTCTCACCTGTACCTGATCCACCGGATCCCAAAACAAGACTCCTGTAGAAGGGCAATCACGAATCTGATCTACTTTTTGCGAACGGGCATCCGTAAAACACTCAAATGTCCAGTTTTCTGAAAATGACCGGAGCACAACCATACGGTTTTGTGGCCGTTTTTCACCATCATCTATTGTAGATAGTGTGAAAAACCGGAAACTGCTTTCATGATCATCCACAGCTTGCCGTAATTTTTGGTTCGTGATGGAAAACGCATCTGTTAGTTCAACGCCTGATTTAATTAGCATATAATTGATTTTTTTTAATTTGTTCTGCAGCCCGAAATCAACCTACAGGTTTTTAACATGTATTGGCGATGTAACTCTCCCGGAACAAAATGTTTTTTGATTGATTCAAATCCGCTGCAATTTAATTGATATCTTTCCATCAAACTTTTTAATCCAGCCACTTTTATGAAACTAAGCCTGATCGCATCCGCCTGCATGTTAATGTTGTTATCGTCCTGTGCCGCCCTGCGCGATGCAGCCGATGTTCGGGAGCCGGAAGTCCGGTTTTCTGACATGTCCATACAGAATATCAACTTTGATGGTGTTACACTCTTGTTTGATTTTGATGTCTCCAATCCCAACAGGCTGGATGTTTCGGCAGACGGCTACAATTACGAATTTTTTATTAATGATCAGTCTTTTATAACCGGCACGCAGGATGAGCGATTGGAAATTAGCCGGGAATCAACCTCAACAATACAGATACCGGTATCCATGACCTTTTCTAACCTGTATGAATCCTTTCGTTCTGTACTGCGGCAGGACTCCGTTAGTTACCGGATGGATACAGCCGTATCTTTTACTCTGCCTGTCATAGGGTCGCGAACTGTTCCCGTTGAAGCGGCAGGCGAGCTTCCTGTACCAAAAATACCGCGCATTCAGTTTGGAGATTTTGAAGTGAAGCAACTTTCGTTATCGGGAGCAGAATTTGAAGCATCTTTCCGCGTGACGAACCCCAATAATTTCGGGCTTACTCTTGCAGGTGCTGATTACAGGCTTCAGGTAAATGGAAATGAATGGCTGGATACCAATCTTGGCCGCTCCATTCGTGTAGATGAGACCGACACCCGGGAGATAAAAATCCCGATCCGGCTTGGGCCATCTGAAATGGGTTCTGCCCTGGTTGAAATGATCGGTGGCAGAAAAGAGTTTAATTATAAATTGACAGGTGATGCGCGCGTATCAGCTGACCTCGAAGGGTTTACAGAGGAACAAGTTATTCCGTTTGATCTTGAAGGAGTGTTTAATCTTGATGATTTTTAACACTAAACTAATGTATGAATATGCATATTAGAAGCATCATTCATTTGAACAACTATTTTCATATAATGCCATCTTTAACCCTAAAAAGAAAACTCATGAAACCCATCATTTACTTTTTACCACTTCTGGCTGTGAGCCTTCTGCTGGCAGCATGCTCATCCGAAGCGCCAAGTGCACAAGAACAGAGTACAGAAATACCCGGAGACCACTATTTTCCCGAACCGGGAGAGCCTTCGGAAACCATTGAAACTGAAGAGCATTCTATCTACGTTGAAGATGTGGTTGAAGGCCTGGGGGTACCGTGGGGCATGGCATTCCTGCCTGACGGACGTTTGTTGCTAACAGAGCGTGAAGGCACCATACGAATTGTTGAAGATGGCGAACTGCGTGAAGAACCTCTCTCAGGCGCACCGGAAGTTGTAGCCAGAAACCAGGGCGGTATGCTCGACCTTGCACTTCATCCCGACTATGAAGAGAACGGGTGGATCTATTTAAGCTACTCCATACCCGAAGAAGGGGGGGATGGCAACACAACCAGACTCGAACGTATGCGCCTCGACGGGTACAATATTGTAGATCGTGAAGAGATCTACACCGGAAATGAATTTACGGAACGCGTGCATCATTATGGCGGCAGAATTGCCTTTGATGGTGACGGATATCTCTACTTCACGATCGGTGATCGCGGAGAGCAGGATAAAGCGCAGGATACGTCTCTTTCAAACGGGAATGTGTTCCGTTTATATGATGATGGCAGCATTCCTGAAGACAACCCCTTTGTCGGGGAAGACGGCCTGGATGAAATCTTTTCTTATGGACACCGTAATATTCAGGGCATGGCGGTACATCCCGAAACCGAGGAAATCTGGACGAACGAACACGGTGCACGCGGCGGTGATGAAATCAATCATCCCGAGATGGGGAATAATTACGGCTGGCCTGAAATCACGCACGGAGTAAATTACGACGGCTCAGAGATCACCCCCGATACCGCCAAAGCTGGAATGGAACAACCCGTTCTTCACTGGACACCCTCTATTGCGCCTTCAGGAATGGCGTTTGTTACAGGTGACCGCTATCCCAACTGGACGGGCGACATCATGAATGGCGCACTGGCCGGTCAGCTTATCGCCCGCGTGGAGATCAATGGCGATGAATATGTTCACGAAGAACGTATTTTGGAGGATAT
>JAWLEH010000021.1:0-6587 GCA_041686215.1 Balneolaceae bacterium
TTTTTTCCACGGAAGCACAGAGAAATGTGGGGTATGCCTCGATTTATAATAATATAAGTTATAAACACTCCGTGCTTCTGTGGCTACCCTTTTCTGCACTCTTTGCGCCTCTGCGGCGAAAAACGGTTCGCAAAAACTTTCGCCAGTTAGCCCATCTTTTTGCGCGTACAGTAACAGGGACGATTTATTTAACCATCAATAACTTGTTAAAAAACCCAGTAACCATGGATCGATCAATACAACTACCTGCTGCTTCAATCAAACTAAAATGGGTGGTGCTGCCGGTCAGCCTTATGATGATTCTGTTCAGCTCCTGTAAGGATAGCGGAACATCCGCGGAGGAGCCGGTGAGTACCGAAGATATAAGCCGATATATAGAGGAATTACCCTCCTGGAACGAGTTTTCTCCGCCTGGAGAGGTTCAGCCCGCCACCCCTACCGGTGAAGTCGAAGAAGAAGAGGATGTGGTGATGGACGTGGAAATTCCAAATGAAGATGGAGAACTGGAACTTTTTGAAGATGTTACTTACTCCTGCCAATCGCAGCCGTATACACTTTCCGATAATCCCCGGGAAATTGCTATGTATTCACCCGACAGGGATATTGTGTATGCCGGCGGGTTGATTCAGGGGAAAAGCCATCGTGACGGACTGGGCAGCCTGTTGGGGCTTCCAATTTCTGAACGGGCCCCGATCAATGTATCCATCCCCGGGCTGGCCAACGACGATAACTTCCGTACCGTTGAAAATCCCAATCAGGCATCGGTTGACCAGGCCATTGGCTCGATGATCAGCGGGGCAACAGCCAGCGGACTCTCTACTCCAAGCAGTATCAATTTTGAGATGGAGACCTATCACAGCGAATCCCAGTCGGCCCTGGAAATGGGTTTGTCGGGGCATTATCTGGGTTTTGAAGGATCAGCCAGCGGCAGCATCGATAAGCAAAGATCCGAGACAACGGTAACGGCGCAATTCTATCAAAAGATGTATGAGGTGGTGGTGGAAGCCCCACAGACTCCCGGGGAGTGGTTTTCCGAAGATTTTACAGAGACACGGCTGCAGCAGCAGATCAGCCAGGGTCGTATCGGCCCGGACAACCTTCCGGTGTATGTAGCCAACGTGGTGTATGGCCGAATGATGATGTTTTCTATGACCTCAACGGCCAGTGAAGATGATATTCGGGCCACGATGAATGCAGCCTACGAATCAATTGGCGCAGGAGTGGAAGTGGATCTGAGCGCTAAACAGAACACGATTTTGCAGGAGTCGAAAATCCAAATCACCTCCATTGGCGGTGATGACGAAGCCACCCTGCGGATGATTCGTTCGGGCGACTGGTCGGAATATTTTACCGACAAAGCCCCGCTTTCAAGCGCCTCTCCGCTAAGTTACACCTTTCGAAACCTGGAAGACGGCAGTACGGCAAGTGTGACGGAAACCACTGAGTACAACATCCGCACCTGCACCGCTAAACAGGCTACCCCTGGCACCTTCAACTTTTTGGATGCCCAGAATCTTGGCCTGCCCATTCCGGCACCGGTAAAGGTGATGATGGGTGATGTAGACGGTGACGGAAACCAGGATATAATTTATAATCATCTGAGTGCCAGTTCAAATCAGACCGTAGTTGCCTTTTCGAATGGCGATGGCACCTTCACCATGGACTCGCCAACTTCGCATAGTGCCACCCCACCGCACCCTTGGAGTGAATATGTAGTCAAAACAGGCGATTTCAACGATAACGGGATGACGGACATCGTGTGGAACCGTGTGGATAATACAAACACAACCTATGTTTCACTGTCGAATGGAGACGGGACTTTTGAGGATATACCGCAAACTCAAACCGGTGACACGGGTTGGAGTTCTATGTACCGGTTCGAAGTCGGCAATGTAGATGGAATAGACGGAGATGATCTGATCTGGAACCGGCATTTCGATATAAACCGAACCTATCTGGGTCTCTCAAACGGCGATGGAACCTTCGGTGAAGATAACGTCATTCGTGCCACACCCGGTGTTGATAATACCGATCACGGGTCATCATCAAGCTGGTCGCAGACGAATCACCGGTTTTCTGTAGGAGATATCACCGGTAACGGCCGGGATGATTTGGTCTGGTACAGACACAAACAAGTTGATCATCATGTCTGGATTGCAGAAGCAACAGGCAGGCAACCTGGTGAAATGTTCGCTCCGCTCTACAGGTTTGCACGCGGTAGCGGAAACTGGTCGAACTATGAAGAACCATTATTAGGTAATATTACAGGTAATGCCGGGGCAGATCTTGTCTGGGTTGTACCTACAAGGACACTACCAAGAGTCCACAAAGACCTGTCAACAGGGAGCACTGAGATGCTTACAGCGGGAGATTTCCAGGATTTGAACGATATTGCTGAGGGCGCGGACGATTATATTCTACGGCTGCTGGATGTTAATGGTGATGGCCGCAAGGACCTGCTTATGAACCGAATGGGCACAGAAAACCGAAGTATCATCGGGCTTGGAAGGTCAAGCGGAAACTTCGACTACTCCAGAGTCAGCCAGGATCACCCGGCGGGCGATCAGTGGAGCCAGTTTGAAATCCTGACCGGCGACATCAACGGAGATTCACGCGAAGATGTAATCTACGTGAATGCAGACGCTACGAATTCCGTGTATATTGGACTTTCAAGAGGCAGTGAGTAGTAAATGTGAGTGATTAAAGGGTCGAGATCTCATAGATCCGGACAAGAAGGTGCTTTTGGTGAAGGTAACACCGCCGGAAGCACCTTTTTTGTTCACCTCAAGCTCTGCGCCAATTCTTTTAAATAAATATCTTTGGATCTACATATTCACTTCTGCTTCTACACGTGAACTCCATGGGCAAAAGCGCCCAACCTGATCGACCCAGTAATCCAGATCTTCTTCTACGAAAGAGGGCCGTCCGTCGCAAACTTCAGCTGAGACAGTGACAAGATCCCATTCGTTTTCGACAAAGTGCCAGCTCCAGCCGCTGTTGTAATCTACTTCATCACGCTCTATTGGGCCATTGATATGCATATTCCGTTCATCAAACGGTCTTTCCAGTTCCTCTTCTATTTTGGCAATGACCTCATTGTCTGATGTCTGAGCTGTAAATGTGTAATTGATGTCATCACTCTCATGAGTAAACTGGAAATACCGAGGATTATCATCAGTTTCGGTACCGCATGAAACCAAGAGCAAGAGTGGGAAGGTGAAAAATATTGACATACAAAGGAGACGATACTGAGAGATCTTCATTCTGATAAATACTTGATTGGAAATAGCTACTTATAAACTGCAAACGACTGTATATCAAGTATATTCTTGACTTCCGCACTGGGACACCCTTTCAATAATGTAAAGGGAATGTTTCTGTTTCAGATTCTGCGGACGTATTTTTGTGAGCTTTGTTATGTGGCGATTACATTTTTTTTAACCCAGCATTCTCTTCTTTTCGCTATCACGTTATTTACTAAATTTGCACTTTAAAAATACGGTTAAAGACACAAACCGATTCTTATCGCCGTAGGACGAATTGAATTAGAACAGGCTATTCAACCACTTTCCGAATTTCGTAAACATGCAGCCGGTTTTATGGATCGGATCAAAAAAACAATCCAATATTTTAAATCAGCACGGAAAAAGTGCTGCGGTTTTGGTAGATGTGTCTGAATACCAGCATATGGTTGACAAGATTGACTTGATGGAAGAGCTGATCGAAACAGAACGACAAATTGCAAGAGGTGATGTCGTTTCTCTGGAAGATTCGAAACGACAGATTAAAGAAAACCTTGCTAAGTGGAAATAGTCTGGACCAACCAGGCAGTGCAAAAGCTCAACAAGTTTGTCGACTAAATTGCACGGCTGTACAAACGCTGAACCGATATCCGATCTTTTATTAGTCTAAGTAGAGGGTTCAAAATCCAAGCTCTTCAATTTCTTCAATCTGACTCGCAAACCGGTCCGGGTTGGTCTGGAAAAAGACCAGGGCATCCCTCAGATGAGATTCGGCTTCATCACGGCGGCCGAGATTCCAGAGGCAGAGGCCGAGGGTATATCGGGAACCAATAAGTTCGGGATGATCTGCGTGGAGGGTTTCGTTTCGGATCCGATATGACCGTTCGGCATAGGACAGGGCTTCCTCATACCGGTTTTGGCCCCGGAGTGCATCCGCCAGGCCCTTCAGCGGGTATGCCTGGCGAATGTGCCCGGCCGGCAGCAGGCGTTCGCTGTGCTCCAGGCTCTCCCGTATGATAGTCTCGGCCTGAATATACTCCTCCATACGAAGATAGACACCACCGTAACTCTGCAGAATCCCGGCGATATAAAAATTATCGTTTCCATATTCCTCCCTGAATATTGCAAGCACCTCCCGGTAGGTTTCAGCCGCTTCTTCCAGACGAAGGGCCCCCGAGTAGGTCCGTGCGGTATTGGCATGAGCCGCAAGGGTATTGAGATGGGCGGGGCCAAATATTTCAAGACGCATTTGGTGCGATTCAATGGCATAGGGAATCGCCTTCTCAAATTCACCCATATTCTGGTACAGGCTGGAAATGTGGTTCAGCGTGGAAGCGATCTGTTCGTGAATATCCGGGTAGCGGGCCCGGCTGAGTTCAAGAGAACGGAACAGGTACTCTTCGGCTTTTACGAAGTCGCCGGTGCGCCGGTAATTGGTTCCCAGGTAGAAAATAAAATCGTCATAGGTTTCGGCAGCCTCCTCCCGGTTCTGTTCATAAATCGGTTGGATCATCATCAATACCGAGTCGGCCATAGCGTACTCCTGGTTGGCGTCCAGGTGGTAGGTATAGTCGAGATGTACACTGGCAAACTCCAGACTGCCGGGTTCCAGGTACTGGTTTGCCAGATCCACAGCCCGGTGCATCATGGAAAGACCTTCATCATAGTTCCCGGCTTTATCGAGTATGATGGAGCGGTCGGCCAGCATGTTGATGTAGGTGAAGGAAGTGGTATCCTGTGTTTCAATCATCAATTCTTCGGCCACCCGGGAAAGGGAGTCGGCCACATCATAGTCGATCAGATTGGCGTAGATATCGGCCATCATGATGAGCAGTTCTGAACGGGTGCGTGGATCATTCACAAGTTGGTTATTTATGTAAGCCGTACTCATATCCACCATCCCGCGGGCGCTCAGCTCCTGTCCCCGGTTTTGCATCGGGTCGATCGACCGCAGTGAGCTACCCAGCACGGAGGCAATACGTGTAGCCCGCATCGCTTCATCTTGCGCTCTTTGGGTCTCATCTTTTAATTCATTCGTGTACAGAAGAATAACAATCACAAGCGAAATCAGGGAAAATACAGCAATAAACGCTGCTGTGCGGTTTCTGTTGATCCACTTCTTCAGCCGGTAGGCCGGTTTTGTGGAGTAAGTGGAAACGGGTCGATGCTCCAGCCACGCTTTGATCTGATCGCCCAGTTCGGAGGCATTTTCAAAGCGTTTGGCGGGATCGGGGTCCATCGCTATGCTGCAAATTGCCCTGAGCTCACGGCTGATGGGAGCTGGTTTACAATCCGATGACCGAAACTCCTCCTTCGGGTGGCATCCGGTGATGAGCTGATACAGTACCACGCCAAGGCTGTAGATATCCGTTGCGGTAGAAGTGGATTTGCCGCTCATCTGTTCGGGCGAGGCGTAGGCGCGGGTCATCGCTTTTATGTTTGCATGTTCGGCATCGGAATCTTCCAGGATCTGGGCAATCCCAAAATCAAGCAGCTTGATCTGCGGTTTATCCTCATCACCGGTCACCTGGATATTGCCGGGCTTAAGATCACGGTGTACCACCAGGTTGCGATGAGCATAACGAACAGCATCGATCACGTCCAGGAAAAGCCCGAGTCTTTTTTCTGCAGGCAGTTCCAGCCTCTGGCACCAGGAGAGAATATCTTCACCTTCCACGTATTCCATGGCAAACCACGGACGGCCTTCGCTGGTCAGCCCGCCGTCCACCAAGCGCGCAATATGGGGGTGCTGAAGGCGGGCCAGGATATTCCGTTCAGCTTCAAAACGCCGGATAGCGGGTTCAGAACCCATTCCGTATTTGATCAGTTTGAGTGCCGTGGTTTGCTCAAACCCGCCTTTCACTCTGCGTGCCAGGTATACGTTACCCATTCCGCCCGAGCCGATTTGCCGCACAATTTCAAACGGCCCGATCTGCACCCCTTCCATCGGTACCAGTTCGGAAAGGTCGATGTTTTCGACGGCGAACCCATCCAGAAGAGAGGTCTCCATCGAGTCAGCTGCCAGCAACGAACGAAGCTCATCAAAAAGATTGGGATCTTCCGTTTTGATCTGTTCCATTCGCGTTGAACGCGAATCAGGGTCAAGATCAATCAACTCCTTAAAAAGGATTTGCACTCGGTTCCATTGTTCTGAGTTCATAATTTTACTCAAAAGTTTTGCAACCCGTCAGCGATGCAGATCGAACCCTGACAGCGTTGCTGATTTCGATAAATTAGTCACTTTATCCTGCCCTTCTTAACGCGCAAAAACCAATACAAACCGGCGAAGATATTTTAAAAAATCGTTACGTAGGAAATCGAAAATCTCAAACATCGCTAAATCAT
>JAWLEH010000021.1:6687-40830 GCA_041686215.1 Balneolaceae bacterium
CGATTTCCCCCAACGGGATCCCTTCTGGACGATCGTTATCACCC
The DNA here is from genome assembly GCA_041686215.1 of Balneolaceae bacterium. Lineage (GTDB taxonomy): Bacteria > Bacteroidota > Rhodothermia > Balneolales > Balneolaceae > SW132. The sequence goes on from JAWLEH010000021.1 coordinate 6,732, forward strand.
CATCTCCCGTTTCAGCCACGCACGTGCAACCCTCCAGTCGTAGCGAACCGAGTGTTCGGTATCATTTATCACATCTGCAATTTCTTTGTAAGTAAGGCCGCCAAAAAAACGGTATTGCACAATTTTGGCTTGCCGTTCATTCATCTTTTCCAATGTTTGAAGCGCATTATCTAAATCAATCATTTCTGATATTCGAGCTTCATATGGTGCCATTCCATCAACAAAGGTGAGCGCCTGCTCCTTACCTCCCCGTTTTTCTGCGTTCTGTTTGCGTGCATAGCTGATGAGAATACGGCGCATGGCCAATGCAGCAATGGCCAAAAAATGAGTGCGGTTTTGATAATCCGCCCGGTTCTGATCCACCAGTTTCAGGTATGCTTCGTGAACAAGAGCCGTAGTTTGCAGTGTGTGATCGGACCGTTCGCGCCGCAACTGATAGCGGGCTTCATTTCGCAGATGATCGTACACCAGCGGGTAGATTTCTTCAACAAGGCGCTCGTCAGGGCCCTTTAGCCGGCCAAGAAGTGATGTAAGATGTTGTTTATCTGCGCCCATTCAAGTGTTTTTATACGGGGGAAACCCATGGAAGGTACTCTTAATCTAAATTAACAGGGGGTTATTTGCAACGTTGATGCTATTTTAAGGAAATTTGCATCTGTAAAAAAACGGCCTGTTCTGAGAATAGATTATCTGCGCCATAATTGTAGTATCGAGTCACCTAAAAGTGGTTATGACATAGTGAAGAAGCGGTTTATTAATCCATTTTTATAAAAACTGCAGTGTCGTGTAACCCCTCCAAGCGCTGGGATGAAATGCGATACAGTTTGCTTTGGTGTCTTCAATCAGTAGCCATATCCTCCGCCGGCTTTCACTGCCCGGGAAAGTTCATAAAACACTGTTAGATATCCGGGCTAAACGAGCTACACCCGATCTTTTTTCAGAAATCGACGCCCGTGATGAACAAGATGAATTCTGTTTTCAATTACAGGTTGAAATAGTGATAATCTGACACCATATTATGCTTAAAAAAATTACTTATGTACCGATTTTTATTACTTGTTCTTTTTGCACTCGTGATGTTCGCCTCCTGCGGCCCAACCGAAGAGGAACAGGCACAGCAACAACAGCGCGAACAGCAGCTCCAGAACCAGCAAACCACGTCCAGCCTGCCCTACAATTTCAGACTGGAAATGGAAAACCTGCTGGATCACTATTTTGATCTGAAAGATGCTATTACATCGGCAGATACGGATGCTGCACGGGATTATTCCGAACAGCTTGCAGAGGCAACGTTTGATGCACCGCAAGACCTTCTTGAACCGGAAGACCAGGGGTTTTGGGTCGGGGTGGCGAGAATCATCCGGACGGAATCGGAAAACCTGGTCGAAGAGGATACGATCGAAGAACAGCGCATCTACTTTGAAAGAATTTCTACAGCGATGATACGCATGGTGGACGAGTTTAATCCGGTTCAGTATACACTTTACCTGATGGAGTGTGATGAAGCCGGTATTGGGGATAACCAATGGCTCAGCCGCGAAGAAGAGGTTCTGAACCCCTATCAAACCAATGCGGGGAGCGGGTGCGGAGAAATTGAGGAGCGTTTCTGAAGATTCCTCAGCAATCAAATTGCAGGTTACCGACTATTCGCTCGTATCATCTTTATGTGAATGAATTAGCGGTCATGTTTGTAATTATTAGAGAACTGATAAGAACCAAAAATGACTTATAACTCATGGCACATAAACTGCAGATTCAGGATATTGAAAACGTAACGCATGATGTAAAACAGTATCGTCTTGAAAAGCCCGATGGGTACACATTTACTCCGGGACAGGCAACGGAGGTAGCTGTTGATAAAGAGATCTGGCGAGAAGAAAAACGCCCATTTACGTTCACCTCACTTACCGAAGACGATTATCTCGAATTTGTAATTAAAATCTATCCTGATCACGATGGTGTCACTGAGCAGATTGGTCAGTTAAATGAAGGAGACGTCCTGCTGGTGGATGAGCCGTGGGGAACGATTGAATACAAAGAAGAAGGTGTTTTCCTTGCAGGAGGCGCAGGTGTGACGCCCTTTATTGCCATATTCCGCGATCTTCACAAAAAAGGTGAGGTGGGCAGCAACAAACTGATTTTTTCCAATAAAACCGAGAAGGATATTATCCTGAAAGAGGAGTTTGAGGAGATTCTTGGCGACAATTTCATCAACGTAATTACCGACGAAAAACCTTCCGGTAATCATATTTTCCTGGATGGATTTATTGATAAAAAGTTTCTGGAGAAGCAGATTGATGATGTTAGTCAGGCCTTTTACGTGTGCGGTCCCGGTCCGTTTAATGATGCGATGATGAAAAACCTGAAGGAGCTCGGCGCCGACCCCGATGCACTGATTTTTGAGGAGTAACAAGAGTGTTTGATTCACCTTTCCCGGCAATGAATGACCGGGTTGGTTCACAAGCTGAATAGGTAAATATCGAATGATGAACACTGAATTCCGAATGTCGATCGGCTTCTTTCGTCATTTGGCGTTCAGTGTTCAACATTCACCATTCCCGGCCCCGACTCAGAAACCGGTTCTTCACAGGCGAAGTTTGTGTAAAATCCTCCTATTTTATGGACGACCGGAATTCAAGTTCATAAGCATCAAACCACTCTATGACCTACCTCTCTGTTGAGAATCTCTCCAAGCATTTTGGGGAGCGCACGCTGTTTGAAAATATTACCTTTGGCATGTCGAAAGGTGATAAAACCGCACTGGTTGCACCGAATGGCACGGGCAAATCCACCCTGATGAAAATTATTGCCGGAAAGGAAACCCAGGATGGCGGGAAGGTGATGCTGCAGAGCAATGTTCGCGTGGGCTACCTCGAGCAGGAGCCGGAACTGGATCCCGGCCTCACCATCAATGAATATATTCTGCAGGGTGATTCGGATATCACCCGCATTGTTCGCGAATATGAACGTGCCACAGAAGCTCAGGCGGCAGATTTTAACCAGCAGACGCAGGACGCATTTATGAAAGCAGCTACTGCAATGGATGCGGCGGGTGCCTGGGATTTTGAGCAGCGAATGCAGCAAATTCTCAGTCGTCTGGAAATTCACGATCTTGAACGGGAAATCAGCTCGCTGTCGGGCGGTGAAAAGAAACGCGTGGCGCTGGCATTTGTACTGATTGACGATCCCGACCTGATCATCCTCGATGAGCCGACCAACCACCTCGATCTCGATATGATTGAGTGGCTTGAGGAGTACCTGGCTAAAAGTAACATTACCCTTTTGATGGTGACTCACGATCGCTACTTCCTGGACCGCGTGTGCAATCATATCCTGGAGATGGATGCCGGCAATCTCTATCACCACAGGGGGAATTACGGCTATTATCTTCAGAAGAAAGCTGAACGGGAGGAACAGGAGCGGGCCGAGATGCATAAAGCGGGCCAGCTCTACAAACAGGAGCTGGAGTGGATGAGGCGCCAGCCAAAAGCGCGTACGTCAAAATCCAAATCCCGGATCGATGCGTTTCATGAGACAGCCGATAAGGTGAATCAGCGTTCGGACGACACCGAACTGCAGCTGGGTATTTCATCAAAGCGCATCGGGGGCAACGTGCTGGAGATGGAAGATATCTCCAAATCCTACGGTGACCTTACCATTCTCGACGGGTTCACCTACTCGTTTAAAAAAGGCGAACGGATTGGAATTATCGGGAAAAACGGAGTTGGTAAAAGCACGTTTCTGAAGATCATTACAGGCGAAGAAGAAGCCGATTCCGGTGATGTGAATACCGGTGCAACTATTGAGTACGGCTACTACAAACAGCAGGAAACCGGGTTTGATGAAAGCCTGCGCGTCATTGAGGTGGTAAAAGAGGTGGCATCTGTAATCACGATGTCGGACGGCAGCGAAGTGTCGGCATCCAAATTCCTGGAACACTTTATGTTTCCTCCCAAGATGCAGTACACGCCGGTACGAAAACTGAGCGGCGGTGAGCGGCGGCGGCTGTCTCTGATGCTGGTGCTGGTTAAAAATCCCAATTTCCTTATTCTTGATGAGCCCACCAACGACCTCGACCTGATGACGCTCCAAAAACTGGAGGAGTTTCTGCTCAACTTCGGCGGCTGTCTGATTATCGTATCGCACGACAGGTTTTTCATGGACAAACTGGTAGACCACTACTTTGTGTTTGAAGGCGATGGTGTGATACATGACCACCACGGAACCTACCAGGAGTACCGCGATCTTAAAGAAGCCCGGGAGGCCGAAGCAAAACGAATGGCCAGGGAGGCGTCGGGTGCAAAATCTGCGTCATCCGCGAATAGTAAACCGGCCCCAACAAAAAAGAAAAGTTCCGGGCTGACATTCAAAGAGCAGAAACAGTTTAAAAAACTGGAAAAAGAGATTGCCGGTCTTGAAAAAGAGCAGCAGAAGCTGGAAAAAGAACTGGCCGGTGGTGAGCTATCGGGCGATGAGCTGCAGGAAACCTCCGAGCGTTACGGTGAACTCACCGAAGAGATAGAAGAGAAGACAATGACGTGGATGGAGCTGGCAGAGAAAAATGAGGGTGGGTAGTTTGGGGATTAGTTGATTAGAAAAAAAAGTTAATTGGGTAAGTAGTTTCTCCTGCTATCGGAGAAGTGAACCTTGGTTAAGATCAAAGCAGAGATGGGTCAGCGGAGCCGAAAAATTCCGGTGAGTTCCGAAGCTTTGCTCTAAATCCGAACAAACTTCTAACCCCAAATTAAATCCATGACAAAAAAAGATCCGCAATGTCTTTTTGAGACATTGCGGATCTGGAATTCGTTTTCTAAGTCTAAAACCCTACCGGCGAGATCCACGGCGACCCGAAGATTTCGGCCGGGGCCGTTTACCGCCATTGCTGCGATTGTGGGTCCCGTTCCCATTTCCATGACTGCTTCCGTTGTGCTGTGCGGGCGCAGCTTGCCGGGTGTTGGTGTCAGGCACAGCGCTATTACCATTCCCGCGTTCATCCATCACCGGAATCTTCTGGTTGATGAGTTTCTCGATATCGCGGAGATACTCCTTTTCACTGGAGTCGACAAACGACAGGGCCGTTCCATCTGAACCCGCTCGTCCTGTTCGGCCAATCCGATGAACATAGGTTTCCGGGATGTTGGGAATTTCGTAGTTGATCACATACTGAAGTTCATCTACATCGATTCCCCTTGCGGCAATATCGGTTGCTACCAGCACGCGGGTTGATTGATCCTTGAAGTTGCTGAGCGCACGCTGACGTGCACTCTGTGATTTGTTTCCATGGATCGCTTCAGCCTGGATGCTTTTTTTGTTCAGCATCTTCACCACGTTGTTGGCGCCCCGTTTTGTGCGGGTAAAAACCAGCGCGGAGCCAACATTCTCATCCGTTAATACATCCACAAGAAGCTGCTTCTTATTGCCCTTGTTAACATGGAATATACCCTGCCGGATTTTATCTACCGTAGCAGATTCCGGGGTCACTTCAATTTTGGAAGGATTCGTGAGAATAGAGTTAGAGAGCTGAACAATCTCCTGCGGCATGGTTGCCGAGAAAAAGAGAGTCTGACGCTTTTTAGGCAGCGCCTTCAGCATCTTTTTCACATCGTGAATGAAGCCCATGTCAAGCATGCGATCTGCCTCATCCAGTACAAAAATTTCAATGTGTGCGAGGGATATAAATCCCTGGTTCATCAGGTCGAGCAGGCGGCCGGGTGTCGCGGTTAAAATATCAACGCCGCGCTTCAGCTGTTTTACCTGGCGCTTCTGGTTCACACCGCCGTAGACAACTGCGGTGGTCAGACCAGTGTAGCGGCCATAATTTTGAAAACTTTCGTCAATCTGGATCGCCAGTTCCCGGGTGGGAGTTACAATCAGGCTTCTGATCTTTCTGCTGGGATCGTTGCTGCTGTTACTGCTCAGCCTTTCCAAAATGGGAATGGCAAAAGCAGCTGTTTTTCCGGTTCCCGTCTGGGCACAGCCAAGCAGGTCTTTTCCCTGCAGTGCAATGGGTATGGCTTGTTCCTGGATGGGGGTTGGAGTAGTGTATCCTTCGTCGTTTAGAGATCTGAGGATGGGATCTGATAGCTTAAGTGAATTGAACGACATATAAATTATAAAATGAAAAAAGCCCGCTTCGAAAGTGCGGGCTTTTGTAAAGTGAGTCTTAAGATACGGATAATATCGGTCAGATCTATGTTTCCGTTTTGATGCAGCTTTTAACACCTTGTAGATCAGCCTTACAGACTGTAAGTTTACCAGAATTCCTAACGATTATACATTTGCTCATGCCCAACAAACACACCTTCTCTTTTCTGATTTTAGTTTTATTATGGATCGGTGCCTGTTCGTCCGATGACGATCAAAACCGGCACGACCTCCTCATCACGAACGCCAGCATCATCGACGGCAGCGGGGCAGATGCGTTTGAGGGCAGCATTCTGATTCATAACGGGCTGATTGAGGAGGTTGGGGCCGTGGATACGACCAGCCGCACGTTCGATCAAATTCTTGATGCTGCCGGTCGTGTGGTATCGCCCGGGTTTATCGACATGCACTCCCACGGCGATGCGCTGGATACACCGGGGTTTGATAATTTCCTGTCGATGGGCGTTACCACGATTAGCCTTGGGCAGGATGGCAGCAGTCCCGGCACGGACGATGTTTCCGCCTGGATGGAACGGGTAGACTCAACGGGTACAGGCCCAAATATAATTCACTTTATCGGCCACAACTCACTGCGCAGTGTTGTGGATGCACCCCGGCAAGAGGATCTGGAAGAGGAAATGATCCGTGAAATGCAGGAGCTGGTGCGCAGGGCGATGGAAGAAGGATCCTTTGGCATAACCACCGGCCTGGAGTACGATCACGGATCTTTCGCAGGCCTTCAGGAGCTGATTGCCATGGCGGAACCGGTAGCCGAAGAAGGCGGGCTGGTGATGAGCCACATGCGAAACGAAGATGAAGATGCCATTGCCGAATCCGTTGCCGAACTGGTGAACCAGGGGCTTGGATCCGGTGCAAATGTACATGCATCTCATCTAAAAATTGTCTTTGGTAATGATCCTGCGCAGGCCGAAAACGTGTTGTCAATCATGCGCGATGCGCGGAATGAAGGGCTCAGCGTAACGGCAGATCTCTACCCATATACTGCAAGCTATACGGGCATTTCCATTGTCTTCCCGGATTGGGCGTTGCCTCCCAACAACTACAGCGACGTCGTGGAATCACGCCGGCCGGAACTCGAAGAGTATCTTCGTGACCGAATAGCTCAGCGCAACGGGCCGGAAGCCACGCTGTTTGGAACGGAGCCATGGGCCGGTATGACGCTTGCAGAAGTGGCCGAAGAAGTTGGCAAACCATTTGAAGAGGTACTGATTGATGACATAGGTCCGCAGGGGGCAGGTGCCGCCTACTTTGTAATGAACGAAGACGTAATGCGCCGGTTTTTGGAGGATCCTTTTGTAATGGTGAGCTCCGACGGCAGCCCAACCATGCGGCATCCGCGCGGATATGGAAGTTTTGCAAAAATCATCCGGCAGTATGTTCAGGAAGAGGAGCTTCTGAGCCTGGAAGAGGCTGTCTACAAAATGAGCGGCCAGCCGTCGGAAACTCTCGGGCTTGATGATCCGTCTGTAGTTGAGGTTCCCCGCGGTCTGGTGCGGGAAGGGTTTGCTGCTGATCTGCTGCTGTTTGATCCGCAGAATGTGCGAGATAACGCCACCTTCGAAAACCCGCATGAACTTGCCGAAGGGATTGATTGGGTCTTTGTTAAAGGCCAGGCAGTAATTGCAGAGGGTGAAGGAAATGATCAGCTGCCGGGTGGGATTATTCGGAAAATTCCCAAAACTGAATAAAAAGGTTGCTGGTACTATTCACCTGGTGATCACACGACAGTCTACAATTGCACTAACTATTTCATCAGCGTCTTTTTCCGGGTCAGTGTAAACTGATCAGCCTGAATCCCGTAAAAATAGATTCCGCCGGTTAATCCGGATGCATCAAATATAACTTTGTGCTGACCGGACTGCTGAATCCTGTTATTGGCCAGCAAGGCAACTTCCTGCCCCAGCGAATTGTAAACTGCGAGATGAACTTCCATGGAGGCAGGAACTGTGTACTCAAATATGTCGCCTTTTTTAAAGGGGTTGGGTAATTGTGTTTGAGCCGGAAGGTTTGGGGACTGTCTGCAGTATTCAAATTCTACCAGCGTTTCAATATTAATGCCGTCAGGATCTGCACAGATTATAGCGCCCAGTTTTACCCAGTACATATGATCCTTTCCAGATCCAGGGCAATATCCAGTGCCCCATCGGTTACACCATTTGTCTCGCCCTCTCCTAAAACTTCTGAATTATTACCGCCCAGATCAGCCGTAATATTTGAAAGATGAACCCAATAGATTTTTCATTTTCACTATCAATGATAAGTCCACGAACAGCATCACTTTCATCATTTATGGTGCTTACATTACTTCCGTTAGTCTCAGCTGGTTTAATTTCGCCTGCAAACGGCGCCGAATCATTCCGGCAGATGTTATAACACCATTCGGATCTGTTTCAAGGCTGTAAGGGGCCGCCTCGACAATTAGCTGTGATTCTGTGTCTCCTGTAGGAATGCGCCGGATTTTGTTACCCTCGGAGTAATAAATTTGTGCGCTTATTAAAGTTTATAAATAGTTATTTATTTAAAAGTACTGGTCTATTTTTGAGGGTGTGATTTTGCTCAGAAACGTCAAATTATCTCTAAACTATACATTTAAAAAAACCCGCAGCCTTTTTTAGGCATGCGGGTATTATAAGAGCGGTAATAACCTGTAATGTGAAAAACACAGACTACTTCACCAGCATCAGCTTTCTCGTTTGTACAGTTTGTCCGGCTGTGAGACGGTAGAGATACATTCCGCTGGCAAGATTGCTGCCATCAAAATTTACCCGGTAAGAACCCGGAGCCTGCTGCCGGTTGACCAGTGTTGCCACTTTCCGGCCGGTCATGTCATATACGTCAAGCGTAACATTAGACTGTTCAGCAACATCATAACCGATAACCGTTGTTGGGTTGAACGGGTTTGGATAATTCTGTTTCAGCTGAGTGGCCATTGGACGTTCGGAGCCGTCTTCAACTCTTTCAACAGAAGTATCAACGTTGCCATCTTCTAAAAGAAGTGCCGTAAATGCTGATATGGATTCAGACATAAAGAGAATTTCGTACGTATCATCACCCGGTAGGACAGACATGTAGCGCAGCGCGTCATCTCCCGCGGCATTTTCGTCAATGAAGAAAATCTGCTGTCTGGCAGGGTTGTATTCAATATCGGTGACCACGCCGGTAAAAAATTCCTGGATTTCATCTCTGTCTGTCCCGTCGCTGTTCATTCCCCATATACGGGTGGAGTTACTGTAATAGACTTCATCGCGATCGGGATTGTAGGCGATACCGCTGTCGTAATAAAACCCTTCCGTGGTGACCTCTTCAAGACCCTCGCCATTCAAATCTGTTTTGTAGATACCATCTTCTTCCATATAGAGGAAAATCCGGTCCTCCTCTGTATCCAGGTCAAATCCCTGAATAGACTCTCCAAAATCGAACGTGACCAGTGTCTCTTCTGCCTGCTCATTCGCCAGGTTAGTCCTGTATAAGCGGCGCGCATCAATTAAATAGAGATCGTTCGTGGCCGTATCAAGCTTTATCCGGCGGAAAGAGGTTCCAAATACGCTGAGATCTTTTACCACTGAGAGTTCGCTCCCGGAAAAATTAGTTCGCATAATCTGGTGATTTGCATTTTGAGTAATGAAATAGATCCATTCGGCATCCTCGTCCACGGCCATTGCTCCACTAACAAACGGTGGTGCAACCGGTATATTTGTTATTTCTCCCCCAAAGTTCCATTCATTCACGCTGTTGGTCTGGCGAAAAATCAGGGTATGTTGTTCCCGGTCAAAAATTACACTCGAAATGTTATCCGCGCCGTCATAAACCGGTTCAGGGCTACCCGACTCTGCAGTTAAATCAAACTCAAAAATAGAGGAACGGTCTTCACCATACAGCATCAGCAGACGATTGTTCTCATCATCCATAAGCAGCTGGTTAAAGTCCTCCGAGGTAGAGTATAGTTCAGTTAACGTTGCGGTTTCCGTGTCGATGTGGAAAAGTTTCTGGTTAAAAGATTCATCAACAATAAAATAGAGGTTCTCTCCGGCGGCGTCTGACACGAGATGTTCAACCGTACCGAAGCCACTGCTTGAGTATACATAGAGCGTGTCGGACTCTTCGCTTTCAGCCGCCCTGTACATCAGTTCGGTATCCCCAAGACCATCCGATTCAGCCCAGAACAGGGTGCCTGATGCATCAAGGGTCAGCCCAAACACATTATTGTTTGCAAGGACCTCGGTCGTAATGGTTTCCGTTTCCAGATCCATCGCCTGAACCTGGGAGTTAGAGGTGAAGTAAAGCACACCGTTTTCTGAATCCAGTTCTGTTTTAATGGTAAAAAATGAGTTTGAAAGAGAAGTTATCTCTTCAAACGATCTAAAACTCCGGTCCGCCTTAAATACCCTGCGATTGTCAAACAGCAACAGGCTGTCATTCTGGGCATTGTGGTGTCCGTTTCTGTAGGTAACGATGTTGTTTGTGATATGAGTTGTAGATTCTTGTTCTGGATGATACGCCCGGATCGATTTTACTGCGCCGTCACCACCGTCATCGATATAGAAGACAACGTTTTCAGCATCCTGAGCGGTAGTGGCGGGTACAAAGACCAAACCCATCACCAGTATGAATAATGTTGAAAGAAGTTGTAGTGATATTTTCATTCCAATAGAAGATTAGTTTAATAGATTAATAAAGTCTCTAAGTAGCGTGAAAACAGGATTCTATGTATCAAAAAATTTGGAAGGAAGGAGAATTATTGAATGACCGGCTGACTTAAAAGCCGGTAACTTATTTATCCTCAATTACTTGAAATAATACCACTTAGTGTAAAATACTTGATAAGCAATGGTTTACTGCTTCAAAAAAGAGAACTTCAGGTAATTGAGTTGCACTGTTTCAGGTTAGATATAGTGTCATAAAATGGCGTGGTGGTGTTATCAAACCATTGGATGAGTCACTTATGAAAGATTTGTAAATCTGGTTTCCCCCGATTTTTCGGAACCAAAACCAATTACAACGCTGCTGTTTATTGACAACACGACACAGTGTTGGAAGCCTATTAGATAAACATACTCATATTATAAATACGCCGTGTACTTTGTAATTCCTGATAGCCAGCAGGAGGGGCGAGGTTCTATTTTCCCCGATAGGCCGGCAGCAGTTCAAGAAAACGAGCGGATGTTTTTATTCCGCGGTGAAAATCTTTCAATGAGAAACTCTCATTGGGTGAGTGGAGTGCATCTTTGGTCAGGCCAAAACCCATCAAAATAGAGGGAACTCCCAATACTTTTTTGAAATCGGCGACAATGGGAATGGAGCCACCTTCACGGGCAAAAAGAGCCTCTTTTTGATAGATATCTTCAAAGGCCTGCGCAGCGGCCTGTAAACCGTAAAAATCAAGATCAATCACTACGGGATGTCCGCCGTGGTGCTCTTTTACTTTTACGGTAACCGAGTCAGGTGCTATAGATATCACGTACTCTTCAAAAAGTTTTGCAATCTTATTCGGATCCTGATTGGGTACGAGACGCATACTTATTTTTGCCCCGGCGCTTGAGGGCAGAACTGTTTTGGCACCCTTTTTTTGGTAGCCTCCCCATATCCCGTTTACATCCAGTGTAGGGCGGGCAGAAGTGCGTTCGAGAGTGCTATACCCTTTTTCGCCGTGCAGAGCCTTTACTCCCAGATCTTTTTTATAGGCTTCGTCATCATGTGGAAGCTTTCCGTATGCAGCCCGCATTTCCGGTGTCATGGATTCAACATTATCGTAAAATCCATCAATCTGCACGACTCCCTCTTCATTTTTTAGCTTTGAAATAAGCAGGGCAAGTACATTTGCAGGATTGTCTACCGCTCCTCCAAATACACCGGAATGCAGATCCCGATTCGGCCCTGTAACCTCAACTTCCATATAAGCCAAACCGCGCAATCCGTAGGTGATGGACGGTTGATTTTCGCCGAACATGGCAGTATCTGAAATCAGGACCATATCGCAAGCAAGGAAATCACGGTGTTCTTTGATGAAAGGAACCAGGTTTGGTGAACCAATCTCCTCTTCACCCTCCAGGATGAACTTCACATTTACAGGCAGCGGTGTGCCGGTTTCGAGAAAAGCGGTGACGGACTTTATGTGCGTAAAAGATTGTCCTTTGTCATCCGAGCTGCCGCGGGCATAAACGCGCCCCTTCTTCACGGTAGGTTCGAATGGAGGGGTGTCCCACAATTCTTCGGGGTCCGGCGGCTGAACATCATAATGGCCGTAAATAAGTACCGTGGGCAGGTCTGGGTTTACGATCTTTTGTGCTGTTACAATCGGGTGCCCATCCGTTTCGTGTACGGTCACATCATCGAGACCAACAGAATGCAGGTGACCGGATAGAAAAGTGGCGGCTTTTTTTATTTCATCCTGTTTAAATGAGTCGGTGCTCACACTCTCAATGCGAAGAAGCTCAAAGAGTTGATTTTGAAACGTTTCAATATTCTCATCGATGTATGTTTGAACGGTAGACATAGATACGTTTTCAGTTAATGAAATTATACACGGAAGGTAGTATATCAACGATACAAAGGCTACAAGGATTCAGGTATTTCAATGGGAGATCAGTATTGAAATAGTCTCCTTCTGAGCTGAATATAGCCGGCTATTTGATGAGCATCATTTTGTTGGTGATGGTTTGATTATCTGTGATAATTCGATAAAAATAGACCCCGGATGAAAGGGCTGAACCATCAAATTCAACGGTATGAAATCCCTCGTTTAGCGATTGATTTACAAGCGTTTGAACTCTCCGTCCAACGCTGTCGTATACATCAAGCCGAACATGTTTATCCGCACTAATTGAAAATTCAATCCTGGTAGCCGGATTGAATGGATTCGGGTAATTCTGGGCCAATATATCTCTCTCCGGCACTTCCGACTGTAAGGTTACGGTATAGTCTGACGATTGCGACTGATTCGTATTTACCACAGCGAGGTACAGTTCTGATAGGTGATTCCAGTTCCAGTCCGTTTGTAACGAGTACGTTCCGCCGGATTCATTTATGCCCGAAACCACTTTTGTTGAGCCATCATTGAAAAGCCCGATCAGCCCAACGCCGGTTCCCGGAGCTGTGGAACGGAGCTGAATTCCCGGATGCCCGATCGTAAGATTCATTGGTTCAGCCCGAAGATAGTTGGCTGCAAGCGGACGAAGCCCTGTGCCTGAGGCGCTGTCGGGGATGGTTGTTAAATTGTGCCGGATATCAGGATTTGGGTAAAACTCCCGCTCTCTGAAACCAAAGTTGGTGTCGGTGAACCGCTGCCCTGAGGCCAGGTGCCAGAGATGATTCTGCAAATGTGCACCGGCAAAGGCGTCACCGCGTTCATTCAGTGTCTCTTGAATGGCGTCGGTAAAAGGAATTAACGGCTGTTCTGAAACCAGGTCCCAGGTATCTTTCCAAAACTCCATTCCATAGGTTTCAGCAAAATAGAACATCCAGCTTACGTGGTAGTAGGCTCCGGGAGTTGGAGTTTGCGGTGAACCGAAAATGGAAGATGAACTCGGCTCATCCGATTGAAAACCCTTTTTGATGTAGTTATAGTAATCGTTCACATCGTCATGCACAATTTCTTCCATTAAGGTGGCGTCCATCTCTATCCAGTTAAAACTTCCGGCACTTTCACGCCATCGATTCGCCTTGTATTGAATGGCATGCTTAATTTCGTGGGCAATGGTGGCATAGAGTGCCCCGGTTTGATTGCCTTCAGGGTGAGAGTTTTCCGGGAAACCATTAAAAGTGCTATGAATCGTAATATAGGTTGTGGATCCGGATATGGTTGTCGTGCCATAAAACCCGAAACTCCGAAAGTACATATCATAGGTACCGGCCTCCGTAAAGTCAGAGAATCCAAGCTGTTGAACCTGGTAGCGATAAGATGAATCGGCTGCAGCTGCGGCTTTGTAGATGTAATCCGGTATGGCTTCTTCTATGGCCCCGGGAAGTTTTTGTGCGGCCGGAACGGCATCTCTGCCGGTTGTATCGTAGTGTAGCCGAAATTTACCGGAGGGGGAATCATAGGAAAACTCTGTATCCCGGCTCATTTGCTGCATCATCAGGCTGGCCTGCTGCAATGTTTCAGTTTGCAGGTCAGATGATTGATACTCTATCTCAGCGGCCAAAGGTACCATGCACTTTATGTACGGTTGATCATCTGTTTGGGGGATGTACGACGGGTCTGCCGAATCGGAGCGGAATGCAGTATTGAGCTTTTGAAGAATTGCCTGGTCGCGGGATAAAAGCCCCTTTTTCTCAGCATCATCAATAGATTGAAAATTAACAAAGTGATCTGCAGAGGTGTGCTGGGCATGTACAGACTCATGCCAGGTAAAATACAGAAGCATGGCCATTGCACAGAGCCGTATAAGCCGTAAGGCCGGCACAAATCCATTCAATATTTTGATACAAAAATGATTCAAAAGATCGTAATTTAAAGGGTCAGCCCAAATAACGGAAATCAAGCAGGTATCGTCTTTAAGATATGAGTTACGAAGTATTGCTTTACTATAATTTTCAACAAATTGAAAACCCGGAACAGTTTTGCAAGGAGCATAAACAGTTTTTGAAAGAACTGGGTGTAAAAGGACGAGTGTATGTGGGGTGGGAAGGCCTCAATGGTACCGTTAGCGGCACACCGGAACAAATGCAAAAATACAGGACGTTTGTTTGGTCGCTGGATGGTTTTGAAGATACGGAGTTTAAAGCTGAAGAAGCGGATAGCATTCCTTTTCCCCGGCTCACCTGTAAAGTGCGTGAAGAAATTGTATCGATTCATGTAGACGGGCTTGATCCAAGCGAGGGCGGCCGTCATGTCTCTCCGTCCGAGTGGCGGGACATGATGGAGTCTGGCGAGGACTATGTAATGATTGATGTGAGGAATGATTACGAATCGGAAGTGGGGCATTTTGAAGGAGCCATCACACCGCCGGTTGAAAATTTTTATGAATTCCCGAAATGGCTTGATGAAGCCAATATTCCTAAAAACAAAAAAGTTCTGATGTATTGCACGGGCGGAATCCGGTGCGAAAAATTTTCGGTGCTGATGAAAAAGAAAGGATGGGATGATGTAAATCAGCTCCATGGCGGAATTTTAAATTATTCGAAAGAGGAAGAGGGAAAACATTTTAAGGGAAAATGTTTTGTGTTTGATGATCGCCTGGTGGTTCCGGTGAATAAAGGAGATCTGCAGCCGATTACACGTTGTGAAATTACGGGAAAGCCGGCCGACAGTTTTATTAATTGTGCCAATATGGAGTGTAACAAACTGTTTGTATGTTCCGAGGAAGGTGCTGAAAAGTATAAAGGCTGCTGCAGCGAGGAGTGCATGAACAGCGAGTACCGCCGCCCGTTTGATCCCGACAATGCCTTTCGACCGTTCCGAAAGTGGTACAACTATTTTGACGAGGAATTCAAAGAGCGTGAGTTACAATCTGAACAGGATTGACACTACTTTTTCCTTAATTGTAGTTCACACCTTCGGAGGTAACACGGCGAGTATATTTATTCTGCTTCACTGCATCCGCAGCAGCCATCTTAGCGTACTCTTCCGCTTCACAATCGTAATTGATACTAATATTTCCTCCAAGGTCTATATCAATAGAGTCATTTCCCAACTTGTCGGTGTTTCCTATCAGCACTGTACCATTGATGGTTGGGGTACCGCGGCCGTCCATACTGTATGCATTTTCAAACACCACCAGCCCGTTAAACTCAAAGTTCCCTGCGAGGTCAAGCGTACTGCCATCCTCATCCAGGTACTCCATCTCCCCAAACGAACGGACAACCAAAATGCCGTGGCCCTTAATTTTTCCGCCGGTTATTTTTAAATCGTCTTCAACAAAAAAGACGCCCGGATTCTCGGGAGTTCCCATTTCTACATCGCCACCGCTCAGTTTACCCGTCAAATACTCAACACCATTGGTATTAGAAAGGCGCTCAATAAGTTCATCTGTAGGTTCGTAACTCAGGCTATTATCCACTTTCACGGCCGGATCTCCAAACGTATTTAGGTTGTTTGGCAGTGCATCCCGGGTTTCGCTGCGGTTTACCACAATTGCCGGCTTGTCTTCGCAGGCTGTACCTGAGGGTGCAGTACCCGTAATATCGTGTGCATTCCCATCGGCATTGAATGTGTTAAAGCCTGTAGGAAGTGATATGGCCCCCTCAAAGTCGGGTACCAGCGAGCTGAATGGCTGTTTATAGTAGAGGCTGATAACTTCAGCCGTGAGGTTTTTATGCTCTGCGTTGGACAACAGGCGCAGTGTGTCGGGCTGCCAGTAATCCGGGTGTTTAGCATATTCCGTAAACAGGGTTACGTTCCGTCCATCAATGACGGTTTCCCATGGGCCTGTATACTTAGCATTGTTTTTGTCGTGGCGTTCGGCCCACTCATCGTCTTCATTAATGTGCTGCATTGCCATCTGGATGGCAGTGTGAGCCGTGTTTTTGGCCATCACATAGTCGGCATTACTGACCGTGCTTTCCGTTAGGTTAAGTCCCTGGCGCGAGGAGGAAATGTTGAATACTCCCAGCGCAACCAACACGCCGGATGTGATTATAATCATTGCTCGTCCCATAGTTAGTCACCATTATTTAAAGTTCAATCTCAAGATTTCTCGGCGAGAACCTCTTCTCCCATACTGCGCGGATATATCGGTTGCTGCCATTAAATCTGCCGGGTGCTCTCTCGTCACTCTGCACCTCCAGCTCTATGTAAAGTTGTAGAATATCATCGATTTCAGCTGCTGATAAAGGAGTTGAGATGCGATCACTTAGCGGTTTCCCGTGGTCATTTAAGTAGCTGATATGAAAATTTGTAACACCGGATTCAATGCGGGTGGTATCCGGTACCTGGCCCGCTTCTTCCACCACACGGATAAGGGTACCGTGGCTGTCGTTTCTGCTTGAGGAAGGCTTGCTGTTTGGCAAAAACTCCCAGGTGATGCGCTCCGGTTCCGCGCAATTCACAAAGGCAGCGTCTCGTTCGGGGTTGCGGCAGAGATTTCTGAAAAATTGAATTTTCGTAGAATCCGCGGCTGTAATAATTGTATCAGGGGGCTGTATCAGGTCGTATCCCATGTTGGGGATGTCGTCATCCAGCATAGCCGTTACGGTCTCCAGTTTATCCCTTGTAATTTTGGTAATGGTAAGTTCAGCACCGCTGTTGGCTGTATTTATATTTACCATCACAATAGAGAGCAGCAGAACCCCTGCCACAAGATAACTTGTAACCATTGCTAAATTCATACAGTCTCCTGTTTCTGATTAATCTGCATAGTAGTTCCGGATAAATTCCAGTCTGTAATTTCTTGGTTCGTTTTTGCCGGATCGTAAAAATTTGCTGGATACCGTAACTTCAATTTTTTTAAAGGTTGTTGGGCTGCCCGTTTTCTGAAAGTTCACCGGGTCTACATAATAAACCTCTGCCTGCACCTCAAAATCACCATGTTCAGTGGTAAATGTATCTGTCCATCCGTTATAGTCATCAAAATCATTAAAGGAGGAGCGTGTTGATTCTCCCGCATCATCACCAAGTTGGTCGGTTGGTGTGAAGCCGGCGGGAATGATTGAGGGCGGCGCAGCTGCGTTTACGGTAACCTGATCAAATGATTTCGTGCGGGCTTCTTCTACAACTTCCTGGCCAAGAGCTATAATCTCCTGCTCTAATTCAGACTCAACCTGTATCATCGAATTCCGATGAATAACATGGTTGGCGTTCAGCAGGATGATGGAAAAGATGATCATCGCTGCCATGGTTTGTAAAACTTCACTGTATCCTACCATTTTGGTTGTGTGAGTGAGTGTTTATATATCTATATTATTAAAACTTTCTAATATAAACGAGTTAGAATATAGAACAGATGGCTGTTTATCTATATACAAGAGGGATCTACAGCATGATTGTTACAAATAGGGAGGGGGAGGAGACTGAGGCGTTTTAAATATTAGATAATTCTAACTAAAACCCTGCTTAAGTATTCATCAGGAAGGTTCATCCTGTGGATGGTGAATGCACAAGGAGGAAGTTATTTTTTCCCGGTAGGTTTGTGTTTTTGTTCTTCTTTCTTCAGGTGTCGTTTGTACCGATAACCAGCCCAGCCGATTAACAAGAGGGTAAATCCCAGGGCACCGCTAAAACTCAAAAGGCCCGACATGTCGAGCAGGAAGTAATTAACAGCAAAAACAATAATAAAGCCCAGCACAGCTTGCAGGATTAGAAGAATACGCAGTTTAGAATTCATTGAAGGAAGTAGTTTCGGTTTTGGCGAACAGCTTTAGTTTGCCGTACTTTACAGTTCATCTCAGACGTAACATATGAAAAACTCAGCGAAACACATTGCCGACCGGATCCGCCTGATGATTGCCACAAAGCAGTTCCAGGTGGGCGAGTTGTTGCCATCAACCCGTGAGCTTGGACGTCAGCTCGAAGTTAGTTTTCACACCGTCCGGAAAGCCTATGGCCATCTTGAAGACGAAGGATTAATTACCGGTGAGCAGGGCCGCGGGTTTGTCGTAAACCGCCAGAACACATCACTTGATAAATCAGAACGGCTGGAGATTGGAGCTGAGAAGCTTAAAGATTTACTGGAAGAGCTAATCGGTTACGGACTGGATGAAACAGAAATTGAATCCCTGTTTGGTGAGCAAATCAGCTACCTGGAGTGGCCCGACCGTATCCAAAGTATTGCTACCATTGGTGAAACCAAGGAGCTGGCAACTATTCTTTCAGGTTCTATTAAAGAGCAGGTGGGTGTAAAAAGTGATACGCTTAGCCTCGATGAGTACGACAAAGCACTCACCTATGATGCACTTTTTATCCCTATTCAGCTGGTGAGCGAATTTCATGGCGCTTCTGATTCCATTCGTATCATGCCCGTTGTGTACCATTACGACGCCGATATCCTGATTTCCATCGTGGCACGGGCGGCGCTGGACGCCATCGGGCTGGTGACAGCGGAGGAGGAATCTATCCATAAAATAATAAGCCAGCTTAAATCAGCGATCAATTTTGGCGGCTCCTTCGTAGCCGGAGCTACCTATGGAAAATCGCTGCCGTTATTCGTGAGAAACACCGACCTTGTGGTTTACACCCCGGCATGTGCAAGACTTGTGGAGCAGAAAGTACCCGAAAAAAAGCGAATCAAATTGCAGTATATCTTGTCTGATAAAAGCGCGGATATGATACGGGCGGAATTATGGGATCAATAGCACGGGTTGCATCCTGGTTTGCGATACCCCTGAAAACTGCTGTTAACCAGGAAGAGTTTGTTTGCGGAGACAGTTTAAATTTGGCAAACAACAATGGCCCGATTAGAACGTAACCGAACGTGGTTTGAATTGCACACTACGAGTAGAACACTAAAAATTATTGCCGATGAACAGAAGATGTATATCCTTAATTCTGATAATATCAGCTCCGTTGTTTTTATTTGAGCCGGATATAGCTGTTGCCCAAAATGATGAGGAGTTTCGCGTGGCAAGGGTTCATTACCGGGGTGGAGGAGATTGGTACAGCTCGCCCACAGCTTTGACGAACGTCATCCGGTATACGAAGGAGCAGGTTCCAATTAGTATCAGTGAGCGCTATGATGATGTACAGCTTGGAAGCAGTGATATTTTCAATTACCCGTTTCTGTTTATTACCGGCCATGGAAATATTTCCGTAAATGACTCCGAAGCAGAAAATTTAAGGCGTTATCTTGAAAGCGGTGGTTTTTTGTATGTCGATGATGACTACGGCCTGGATCCGTATATACGGCCGGTTCTAAATAATCTTTTTGCCGATTCAGAGTTGATTGAACTTCCGGCCGATCATCCTGTGTACAGTACAGTATTTGAAATTCCGGAGGGGCGCCCGCCCAAAGTACACGAACACGATAACGAAGCTCCCCAGGCGTTTGGCCTGTATCATAAAGGGCGAATGGTTGCGCTCTACACATACGAATCCAACCCGTCGGACGGCTGGGCATACGATGAGCACGACAACCCGCAGAACATTATCGATTCGGCTCTTCAGTTTGGTACAAACCTGCTGGTGTACGTGTTCAATAATCCTTGATACCTGGGATATAGGGTGGGATAGAAAAATGGTTTGCAGCCGGTAAACCTTCTGCGCATACTAAAAACCGCGCAGATGATACAATAAAAAACCCCGAACCGGAAACCGATTCGGGGTTAGTGCAAGTAGTGAAGAGCCAGTCTTCATTTGTTTGCGATTAATTGTCCATCAGCTTTTTGAAGTCATCCATGGTGGAGCGGACTGCAGCAGCTGATTCGTCTAAAAGATCTCGTTCTTCTTCGTTTAAATCAACCTCGATAATCTCTTTTATGCCACCGTGGCCGAGCTTAACGGGAAGACCGATGAAAAGGTCGTTAATTCCATATTCGCCATTGGGTTTAACGGCGCAGGGAAATATACGGTTCTGGTCCAGCATAATGGCTTCAACCATCTGTGCTGCAGCAGCTCCGGGGGCATACCACGCAGAGGTTCCCATCAGGCCAACAATTTCGCCGCCGCCTTTTTTGGTCCGGTCAACAATCTTCTGAAGTTTGTCTTCGTCAATTAATTGGGTAACAGGAATACCGGCAACGGTGGTGTAACGAGGCAGTGGAACCATGGTGTCTCCGTGTCCGCCCATTAGCAGTGCCTGAATATCCTTGGGGGACACATCCAGTTCTTCAGCCAGAAAAGCGCGGTACCGGGCCGTATCCAAAATGCCAGCCATACCCATTACTTTATTATCGGCAAGGCCGGAAGCAGCATGCGATACGTAGGTCATTACATCAAGCGGATTGGAAACAATAATGATGATAGTATCAGGGGAGTGCTTGATGAGCTCTTTCGTAACGGAATCCACGATTTTTGCGTTGATTTCCAAAAGATCATCTCTGCTCATTCCCGGCCGCCGGGGTACACCTGCTGTAATTACACAAACATCAGAGTTGGCGGTATCTTCATAGTTAACGGTTCCGTTCAGGCGTGTGTCAAACCCATGAATGGGAGACGATTCCCACTGGTCGAGGGCACGGCCTATTGAGGGATAAAATGTTTTGTCATCCTCTTTCTTTTCAATATCAACCATCACTACTTCTTTGGCAAAGTCGCGTTGTGCAACGCTTAGCGCCACGGTTGATCCAACATTTCCTCCTGCTCCTACTACTGTTACTTTCATTGTTATTTGGTTTTATTTTCGGTTAGTGTTCGGTGCTGTCATTAAGTTTGTTTTCATTCCTGACCTGATTTGCGGTTATCTAAACCCCACATCAGTTTATTTCTTAAAGTTTCAAAATAGTTCTGATTTTGCAGCATTACCAATCCCACACTGTACTCACTTTTACAAATTGTGACGCGGGATATTGAATTATCAAACATTCGTCCGTCTCGTGAAAAAAGAATATGATCGGGCTGTTCCTTTACCTCAATGACCAGTTTTTTATCAGACGGAAGCACAAGCGGCCGTGTGGTTAACGTATGCGGATTGATAGGCGTAACAATCATCACCGGGGTGCCGGGCATCACAATAGGCCCGCCGGCAGATAAATTATAGGCCGTACTGCCGGTAGGTGTAGACACCAGCAACCCATCCGCCCAAAATCTGTTTAACAGGGAGCCATCATATTCCGCTCTCAGTGTAACCATGGACGATGTATCCTTCTTCGTAAAAAGAAATTCGTTCAGGGCATTGAGTTCTTCACCCTCTTTATCGGATGCATGCAGCATTGCACGCTGTTCAATATCAAAACGGCCGTTTTCAAGGTCATCAAGTGCTTGTTCAGCCTGGCCGGGTTGTACATTTGCCATGAATCCGAGGCGCCCGGTGTTTATGCCCAAAACCGGCGCGCTGGAATGTTTCACATACTGAGCGGCATGGAGCATGGTGCCATCTCCGCCAATCGTGATAATAAAGTCGGAATTAATCACGCAATCTTCCTCCGATTTTAGAATAGACACGGACTGATTGAAGGAGACTCCCGAAACCGAACCGGCAAATTCGGAAGATACAAATACGGTGTGATTACGTGTGTTACACCACTCCAAAACACGTTTCAGAGGCTCTTTGATCGAATATTTTTCGGGGTTGGCAAGAATGCCGAGTTTCATTCAGAATCTCCGGAGTTTGAGTTCACGCGGATAGGTTCCACAAACAATTTCCACGATACTTCCGAATCCATAAGTCCTTCAACTTTTGGATGTGAGATCCCGGAGTTCTGAACGGTGTAGCGAAGCCACGCATTCGTACCATAATCAAAGAGAGCCGAATGAAACGGATCCGTTGAAACTGTATAAACTGACGTTCGTGATACGGGTGTTTGAATATCGGTTAGCCCGAATTCCGAATCCGTTTCAAGAAGAGTTCGCTGTACGCGGCGGAGGAGGCTGCGTGCATGTGGATCAGAAGTGAACATTACATAATAAGTGTCATCGGGATCGCCAATGGATGTGCCTTCAGCCGGTTCAGGCTGGTTGATTACTGTAGCTGTCCCGCCCGTTGTGTTGAGGGTGTCGGCCTCAAGTGTTGCAAAACGGTTTTTGAGCCACGCAATATTGCTTCTGCGCGATTCATTAATGTAAATGTACAAAAGGCGGGTTCCCTGCCTGTGCAAAGAGTATTGATCGGCATAACCCGGAACCAGGCTGTCCTCATCATCCAGGGCAACGTTTCTGGTTTCACTACCCATTTCCGGAATCCAGTCAATCTCTTCAGCCGCAAATTGCCGGAATAAATTACTCTCCTGCCCGCTATGCAAAAAATTGATGCGGTTCAGCCGTGGTGAAATTACCCGTTCGCTGTCTGTGTCCGACTGGGCGCGAACCAGGACTGTTGTACCATCCTGTTGTTCGTTCAAACGATAGGCTCCGGTTCCTACGGGCTGTGATTTAAGGGATCGGTTATTTCGTTGAAGAGCCTCGCGCGGATAGATGAACAGGTAGGGTGAGGCCAATTTGTTCATAAAGTCCGGGTCAGGCTCAATTAACCGGAAGCGAATGGTTTGTTCGTCTACCACTGAAATGCCTGAAACTTCATCCAGAACCCGCCGTTCCGGGTCGTAAATAAACCGCTGATCATCGAAATAATCTTCATAACCTTCAATATTCATTAACAATTTTGCCGCATTGTCGGGTACGTTTGAGCGCGCAGTCCGTTCAAATGCCCATTTAATGTCCGACGCCTGGATGCGTCTGCCTATACCGCTTAAAAATGCTTCGCTGTCGTGGTAAAATATATCACGGTTAATTCGAATGGTGTATGTGAGGCTGTCATCCGAAATCTCGTAGGTGCTGGCAAGAGCGGGGACGGGATTCCCTTCGGTATCTACCGTAAACAAGCCATCGTAGATGAGCGAAAGCACCCGCATAGAGCTTTGATTATTAATGAAAAGCGGGTCGAAATTATCGATAGGTTCCAGCAGTCCCACATTGAGTTGCATGAATGTCTCTTCATCAGAATCGGATGTATCTGCAACGGGCCCGGATCTGGGTTGGGTGTCAACAACCCGAACCTCTTCAGATGATCCGCAGGAAACGGCTGTTAATATCAATGCTGTTAGTAAGAGGAACCCGGTAGTATTGCGTAAATTTGCCATCTATTTGGTGCTTTTTAACCCTTTCATGCCCTTAACAGCTTTCTGGCTAAGTAAGTTTGTTTCATAACTTTGCACGCGGCCATTTTTTTTGCGGTGTTCCTCAACTGCGATATCTATTAATTCTTCCAGCAGGTTAGGAAATGATATTCCGTTCTCTTTCCAAAGATAAAAGGAAAAAGAGCCGGGAATGGTATTAATTTCATTGAAAAAGTATTCCTTAGTATCACGGTTAACCAAAAAATCGAGCCTGGCGAGGCCGGATGCCTGAACAGTTGAAAAAACGGATTTGGCACAGGCCTGTATAGATTCTGCAAGGGCACCATCTATATCAGCCGGAATCACGCGGTCGGCCGAAGCCATTCCCTTTGCGGCTTCATCCTGCTGGTACTTGTCCGCGAAACTGAGTAACTCTTCTCTGCCTTTCGGGCGTTCGCAAACACTTGCCCGGTTATCCTGCGGCGTGCCTATTACTGAACAGTTGATTTCCATCAGTGGGGAGATCGCTTTTTCGGCAAGCAGGTGTTCATCATATCGAAATGCTGTTTCAACGGCTTTGACGGTTTCTTCTGTTGATTTCACGACTTCAACACCAATACTGCTGCCCAGGTGTACCGGCTTGATGACCGCAGCTTCTCCCAAATCATCAATTTTTTTAAGAATGTCGTCACGGTGATCTACCCAGTCCGGTTCGGTAAAGTCAATTCCGTCAACGACGGGAATGCCGGCTGCACTGCAAATTTGTTTTGTCACAACTTTATTCATTCCAATGGCGGATCCCATTACTCTGCTGCCGGTATAGGGGATATTGTATGTTTCGCAGACACCCTGAAACGAGCCATTCTCACCGGCCGAACCATGAAATGCCGCAACTACGGCATAGACAGGAACCTGCTGAGATGATTTTAACCACCCGGTTGATTCGCTCGCCAAAACCGTCTGGCCATTTGAATTGTGTGTGAAAAAACAGGGGGAGGCGGATGATGTGAGTTTACTGAGATCTTCATAATTTTTAAGATCGCTGAGGTTGGAGCCAGTAAACCAGCGTCCTGTTTTCGAAATATAAAGAGGAGTAACGCTGTAGTCTGAATCCTGAAGGGCAGATATTGCCTGCATGCCGGTTAAGACGGACACTTCGTGCTCGGGTGATACTCCGCCAAATGCAACAACAACAGTAGGTTTACTCATAAAAAAATAGATAATTAGTTGAACTGAATGATACAAATATCACCCGATAATAGATAGAGAAGACCCTTAAAGTACAGCTTATTCAGAAAGTTGCAGGATAAATCGGGTCAATGGCCGGCCATCGAAAATAGAAATAGATGCACAAACCGATCTGACTTATCCTAAACTTTTTCAGCTTTTATCAGGTTGATGTGCAGTTTACGTTGTTTCTTGCCGTGGATTCTTTTAGAATAGCATTACTATGAATTCGAAATGCACCTGATAAACTATATCGTATGAATCGCACGCTTTTTACACCCTCAGTACTGTTCGCACTCCTCTTTTTCTCTTCATGTTCGTTATTTCGTTCAGCAGCACCGGACCAAACTCCCCAACGCGTTGATACAGGGGAGAAATCATACAGCAGCGTGATTACCGCGGATGCAAAAAGTTCGGCCGGCGTATTAGATGTGCATTTTGTAGGGGATGATATTTTTTACGAAATACCTGATTCACTGATTGGCCGGGATTTTCTGATGGTAAGCCGCGTAGCCAAAGTGCCCAGCAATTTTTTTGGGTTTGTTAGCAGCGGTTCCAAAACAGCCGAGCAGGTATTTTCCTTTGAAAAAACGAAAAATAAAATCAATATCCGGCAACGCTCTTATAATAGTGTAGCTGCGGATACACTGCCCATTTACCGGTCGGTTCAGGCCAATAATTATGAGCCAATCATTGCATCTTTTGATATTGAGGCCAGGGGGCCCGATAAAAATACCTCGGTGATTCAGATTAATGATTTTTTCGAGCAGGATGTGCCGGCCATCACGGGCCTGACGGGATTTTTGCGCAACATGTACGAGGTGCGACGGCTGGATAACAATCGAAGTTATATCGACACGGTACGCACGTTCCCGCAAAATGTGGAAGCCCGCCATGTGATGACCTACGAAGCCATGAGCCCGCCATCTGCCGGTGGAACCAACACCATTTCTGTTTTGATGAACCAGAGTATGATTCTTTTGCCGGCTGAACCGATGCGTCCGCGATACCACGATTACAGAGTTGGCTGGTTTACCGTAAATCAGCTCGATTTCAGTTCTGATGCCCAAAAAGCAGATACACGAACGCTGATTCGTCGCTGGCGCCTGGAGCCATCTGATCCCGAAGCCTACGCCCGCGGTGAGCTTGTGGAACCCACAGAGCCCATTGTCTACTACCTTGATCCCGGTACCCCGGAGAAATATCGCCAGAATGTGATTGATGGCGTGGAAGACTGGAATGTGGCATTTGAAGAAGCCGGGTTTAAAAATGCGATCCGGGCTAAACTTCCCCCGACGGAAGAGGAAGACCCCGACTTTGAGCCGGAAGATATTCGTTATAACATGGTGCGCTGGATTGCCAACACAACCCGAAACGCCACGGGGCCAAGTACAACCGATCCGCGGACGGGCGAAATTATTGCGAGCGACATCATCTGGTATCACAACCACATCCGTTCGTACCGGAACCGGCTGATGCTGGAAACAGGCGCCGCAAATCCCAAAGCACGCTCGCTGCAGGTTGATGATGAGTATCTGGGCGAAGCGATCCGCCAGGTGATTGCACACGAAATTGGCCACGCACTTGGACTGCCGCACAATATGAAAGCGAATTCATCCTACCCGGTAGATTCGCTGCGCTCGCCAACGTTCACGGAGGAGTATGGCGTGTCGGCCTCTGTGATGGATTATGCACGGCAAAACTACATTGCTCAGCCGGGTGACGGAGTGGAGCGGTTTATTCGGAAAATCGGTCCATATGATAAATATGCCGTCAACTGGGGGTATCGGGTCATCCCGGATGCCCGAACTCCGGAAGATGAACAACCGGTCCTGAAACAGTGGATCACGAAGAAGGCGGATGATCCCATGTACCGTTTTGGAACTTCAACCGGGTACGATCCCTCTGCCCAGACCGAGGCTCTCTCTGACGACCCGGTGCAGGCTTCAACGTATGGCATGCAAAATCTGATGGCTGTTACGCCAAACCTCGTGGAGTGGACCTCAACACCGGGCGAAGGGTACGACGACCTCGAAGAAATTTACGGGGAACTGATCGGCCAGTGGAGCCGGTATATCGGCCATGTTGTCACCAATGTCGGGGGAGTGTACCGGGAGCGGCTCACCACAGACCAGGATGAACATATTTTCCAGCCTGTTCCGGCAGACTACCAGAAAAAAGCCATGGAGTTTCTAAATGATCACGTTTTTTCTACTCCTCACTGGCTGCTTGAGGAGTCTATTTTGCGGAATATTGAACACGCCGGCGCAATTGAACGGATTCAGTCCCTGCAGGGAAGGCACCTTCGGAGTGTGTTAAGTCCCGCCCGAATGAACCGTGTGATTGAAGATGAAGCCTTTCGGGGAGGCGGGGCATACACGCTGGAACAACTACTCGGCGATCTGAAATCAGGAGTCTGGAGCGAGCTCAACAGTGGAGGTGCAATTGATCCATACCGGCGAAATCTGCAGAGAACCTACATCCAAGCCATTCACAGCCTGATGGAAAATGAGGAGGATGAAGTGATGCTGAGCGACATCAAACCGATGCTGCGGGATGAACTTCGTCAACTGGCCGGTGATGTTGAAGAGGCTGTTGACGGCTCACCGGATCGCATCACGCGCGTTCACCTGCAGGATATCGGGGAGAGGATTGAGAACATCCTGGATCCGTCGTAGCATTAACTGGGTGTTTATAGCCATTCAAATTCCTGCGGTTCTCCGATCAGAGCCAGGTTTTCGCGAATGTTGCCGGGATTGTAAACGACAGTAATACGTTCAGGTATCAACTCTTTGCGGGCGACCCTGTAGATCCCCGAAACCGAGTGGGTGATTCCGTTTTGGTCTTTAAAGGAATAGGTGACCCTGAAGCACTTTTTACCGCTTTTCGTGCGGAAAAAACTCCTGAATAACGACTTTATTTCCTTCCTTTTTGCCACAGCTGTTCTTGAATTTTTTTGCAGTTGGAGCATAAGATTATTGATTTTCTCCTGCCGGAAACCAAAAGGGATAAACAGGGCCAGGATAAACATCAGCAATACCGGAAGAACCAAAGGACTTCGGATCAGGTCCATTTGTCCCTGGAAATAAGCTACCACCACACAGAGCAACAGAAAACCCAGTGCCAACAGCAGCATATTCCGCAGGCGGGCATACCGAGGCTTTACTGCCTTGTACTGAACAGGGCCGATGAAATATGTCTTACAGGATTTCAATCGTTCAATTATATTATATCCGAAAGGTTTTGTGCCACAGGTGATTCTTTGGGATAATACCTCTACTCTGCATCTTAGCTAAATTAAACATTACGGATTATTCTACCGAATGACCCGAACATTCTGCACTGTGCGGAGATGAATTGAAGGTTCCGCCTTTTTTTGGGACAGTCTGATTATGTTGTAAAGTGCCATTCGTGGTTTAGTGTTTCTGCGGCGAGGCGACAAATGATCCAAAATCCGAAGCTAAAACGAATCCGCAGGAACCGCTGGTTAAGTTGGCGAGACTACGGAGAGTTTTCCAGCAGCACTATAGCTGGTCTCGAACGTTTTGGGGAAGGGATAGTTTCAGCCGGTGAAATTAACGGTTGAAGTGATGGTTGGTGAATCGTAACGCCGAGGCGTGATGGTGTGCCCCGAAGGGATGCTCAGGGCAAGAGGCGCACTGTATGCTTATTGCTCACGGCAGTCTACTCGATTGAATTTACATGGCTATATTCTCAACTTCCAGTAATCAGGGCTTCTTCTTTGATGAAGAATAGCAAAGATGGTAATCAACTCTTCTTCAATTTCGAAATAGATAGAAATAGGAAATCTATTGACAAGCGCACGCCGAACATTATCATTTTGAACAACTGGGTGATGAAGAGGGTGACGGTTTATATTTGCAATTTTGGCATCTATACATCTAATAACCTCTTTACCCAGCCCAGATTCCTGCTCTTCATACCAATGGTAAGCATCATCTAAATCTTCTTCTGCCTTTTCGGTAAGTAGTAGTGATACAGGCACTGTAGCTTATAAATATTTTTGACGGATTTTCTCCCAGCTTGATCCCGATTTTTTGTCCTTTTCAAGCGTTTTAAGCCGTTCTTCAATGATTGCTTTGTGATGCTCCGGAACTTCCACTTCAGATGGGTCTGATACAATTGAATCCCACAAAGCTTCAACCAAAATTAATTTTTCGCTTTTTTTGAGCTGAGAAAGCTCATCTATTAATATCTTATCCATCGTCATGACGCTTATTAGTTGATGTTGTCTAAATTGATTAAAAACGTTGTGGAAAGCAATTCATTGAGTCGAAAAATTCCGAAGTGTATGAGAGGAAACTAACACATAATTCCGCCACTACCCTTATTTGCGGGTTGTTTATCGCAGAGTATATGACTCAGGAGTTATTTGCAGATACTCGCGTATAGGGAAGAGAGTATACGTCTCTAAAACGCTGAGCGGTGGCGAAGAATAAAATGAAACCGGTATGCAGGGAATGATGCACTTAAGACGAAACATTCCCGGCTGATGATTGTCTTGTACATTCTGCCGGGTTGATTCAGCCTTTATAATCATTGCGCGGAAAATACCGGGCCGAATTTGAAGACCCGGTGTATTCATCTGCCGCGGCTGGGACAGCCTTACTTCCAGTGCGCCTGGGCGATCGCCTCTTCACTTTCAGCTTCGGCGAGGTATCGCTCGGCGTCGAGTGCGGCCCGGCAGCCGGTTCCCGCAGCCGTTACAGCCTGCCGATAGACAGGGTCCATCGCATCACCGCTGGCAAAAATGCCGGGGAGGTCGGTTTCGGTAGACTGGCCTTTTGTTTGGATATATCCCACGTCATCCATCGTAAGTACGCCTTTGAACAGGTCGGTGTTTGGCTTGTGGCCAATCGCGATAAATACGCCGGTTACATCACCGAGCGTGATTGTTTTACCTTCTTTGTTGTTATAGATCTTCACGCCGGAAACAACATTCTCGCCAAGTACCTCTTCGAGTTCCGTATTCCACAGGAACTCAATTTTATCGTTGCCGAAGGCACGTTTTTGCATCGCTTTGGATGCTCTCAGTTCTTCCCTTCGGTGTACTACGGAAACTTTGCGGGCAAATTTGGTTAGAAACAGGGCTTCTTCCATTGCCGTATCGCCGCCGCCGACAATCACAACATGCTCATTGCGGAAAAATGCCCCGTCGCAGGTTGCGCAGGCACTGACGCCTTTTCCGCGGAGTTTCTGTTCGCTCTCAATTCCCAGCCATTTAGCAGATGCACCCGTGGAAATGATGATGGATTTGGCATAAACCGTAGTCTCTTCATCTACCGTAAGCTTGTAGGGACGCTCTCCGAATTCAATATTATCTACATATCCGTAGCGGCAATCTGCTCCGAAACGGGTTGCCTGTGCCCGAAAATCTTCCATCATTTTCGGACCCATCACGCCCTCGGGGTAGCCTGGAAAGTTGTCTACATCCGTGGTTTGCATCAGCTGACCGCCGGGTTCAGGTCCTTCAAATACGATGGGGTTAAGGTCGGCGCGTGCCGCATAGAGTGCTGCCGTTAAGCCGGCCGGACCGCTGCCCACGATAACTACATCAAAAGTTTTACCTTCAATATCTTTCATGTTATTTAGATGATTATTTCAAAATTTTACTAAAGGTAACAATTTTTATACCGTGTTTTAGTCAATCTTGTCTATCGGTTTTATAGCTAAAGAGTAACATTTACAGATATTTTTTCATGAAACCGTTTCCATGGGAAACTTTGATGTTGCAAACATCTGAAAAAACTATAAGTTTACGGAAATTCTTATGTTGGAGGAAATAACAGATGATTGGGGTTTGTAAAGAAACTGCGAAAAAAGAAAACCGTGTTGCCTTGACGCCGGAGGGTGTGAAAACGCTGACTGAGCTGGAGCAGGACGTAACCATTGAGGCGGGAGCAGGAGTTGCATCCAGTTATTCGGATGAAGATTACCGCAATGCGGGTGCATCTATTGAAAAAAGCCGGGATAAAATATTGGCCGAATGCGATATTTTACTCTCAGTTCAGGCGCCGGCCGTGTCCGATCTTGAAAAAATGAAAGAGAACAGCGTATTGGTCTCGTTCATCTGGCCGCTTCAAAATGGTGACTATGTGGAGGTACTGAAGAAACAAAACATTTCCGGAATGGCCATGGATACCATTCCGCGTATCAGCCGGGCCCAGTCCATGGATGCGCTGTCGTCTATGAGCAACATCGCCGGTTATAAGGCTGCGCTGATTGGCGCCAACACGCTTGATAAGTATATGCCGATGATGATGACGGCCGCCGGAACCATACGCCCCGCAAAAATTTTGGTCCTCGGAGCCGGTGTTGCAGGCCTGCAGGCAATAGCAACAGCCAAACGACTGGGTGCTGTAGTGGAAGCTTTCGACATCCGTGCAGCCGTAAAAGAACAGGTGGAAAGCCTGGGCGCAAGTTTTGTTGAGGTGGAAGACGACGATACCGAAGACGCGGAAACGGAAGGTGGCTATGCCAAAGAGCAAACCGAAAGCGATAAGGAGAAACAGCAGAAACTGGTGCACGATCATGTAGCCAAATCAGACATAGTTATTACCACTGCGCTGGTTCCCGGCCGTCCGGCACCCAAGCTCGTTCCCAAAGCAATGGTAGACGATATGAAAGCTGGTTCTGTAATTGTAGACATCGCGGCGGAGCAAGGAGGAAACTGCGAGCTCACAAAAGCGGGTGAAACGGTTGTCCATAACGGAGTTTCTATTGTAGGTCCCGAAAATATGCCCTCCATGCTGGCTTTTCATGCAAGTAAGCTCTATTCAAAAAATATACTTTCGCTACTCGATTTACTGCTCGAGGATGGAAAACCCAATTTCAATTTTGAAGACGAAGTCATTATAAACGCGACGGTAACACATAAGGGTGAGCTGATTTCGCCATTTGTGAAGGAGAATATGTAGGAATGATAAAACTGAATCGTCAGCTTTCGAAGAAAACAAAACTTGAGCCCACTCCGAAAAGTCAAATAAAGAACTGATGTCTGTTACAAGCATAAATAATTTAGACTATATGCCCCTTTCTGATTCTTTAGAAAGAGGATGGTGTGAGTTCGAAACAAATAAATCTACATTATGTAAGCTTGAGCTACTAATTTTCAGAACGTATGACTTTTTGGAGTGGACTCAAACTTGTAAGTAAATAATCAACCTGAACAATATTGTAACACCGGCGGGGCCATCCGCAATGGACTCTGCCATATTGCTGATCTTAAAATGATGTGAACCAATACCAATAGTTCAACTCTGGCAGGACCACCTGAAGGTGGACTCTACCAGGTTGAACTCTTAATTAATGACTCACTGCTGAACAACCATGGAAGACCTGATATTTAACCTGTTTATTTTCGTGCTTGCCTCGTTTGTGGGGTTTGAACTTATCACCAAAGTTCCCCCAACTCTCCATACACCACTCATGTCTGGCGCAAATGCCATTTCAGGAATCACGCTGATTGGCGCCGTGATCATAGCTGGCGGATCCGATTCAGTCTATGCGCAGTGGATCGGCTTTGCCGCGATTGTATTCGCTACCATTAATGTGGTGGGTGGTTTTATGGTGACCGACCGTATGCTGGAGATGTTCAAGAAAAAGGAGGATAACTAATGAGTCAGTTTTTACCGGAAGCCATTCAAAGCGCATTGCCTAATATCATTCAGTTGCTCTACCTGCTGGCAACAGGGTTTTTTATCGTAGGGATTAAACGTTTGGGATCACCTGCCACAGCTCGTTCGGGCAACCAGTTAGCTTCTTTCGGGATGTTGATCGGGGTGGTTGTTACGTTGTTCGACCAGGAAATTATAAGCTTTGAGCTCATCATTGCAGGCGTGGTTTTAGGGGCGCTGATCGGAGTAGTTGCGGCGAAAAAAGTGCAGATGACGGCTATGCCAGAGATGGTGGCGATCTTCAACGGGTTTGGCGGCGGTGCTTCTGCGCTTGTTGCATGGGGCGAATTTGCCCGGGTTGATCCAACATCGATCGCAACAGATGGCCTGATCACTACAGGACTGAGTATTTTAATTGGTTCAATTACCTTTACGGGGAGCTTTATCGCCTTTGGAAAGCTGAAAGGCTTTATTCCAGGCGGACGTATAGCTCTTCCCGGACAGAATATAATCAACCTTTTACTTACGGCTATTGCCCTTGGCCTGGTTGGATGGTTCACGGTTGATCCGGCTTACCAGGCTGTGTTCTGGAGCCTTTTTGGTTTGGCACTGCTTATTGGAGTGCTTACCGTTCTGCCCATTGGCGGCGCTGATATGCCGGTGGTCATCTCCCTGCTGAACTCATATTCCGGGATTGCCGCTTCGATGGCCGGGTTTGTGCTGGGCAATAATCTGCTGATCATCAGTGGGGCACTTGTAGGGGCAGCCGGCCTGATACTAACCAATGTTATGTGCAAGGCAATGAACCGTACCCTGCTGAATGTGCTCTTTGGAGCTTTTGGCGGTGATGACGGAGCAGGACCCGGCGATACCGGCGATAGCGATAAATCCGTTCAGAAAACATTTGCTGATGACGTTGCAATACAGTGTTCCTACGCAGATAAGGTGGTTATTGTGCCCGGATACGGACTTGCCGTTGCTCAGGCTCAGCACGTGTTGAAAGAGGTAGCCAATCTGCTGGAAGAGAAAGGAGTGGATGTTTCTTACGGAATCCATCCTGTAGCGGGGCGCATGCCCGGCCACATGAATGTGTTGCTGGCTGAAGCCGATGTGCCCTATGATCAGCTTTACGATATGGAAGAGATCAATCCACAGTTTAAAAACACCGATGTTGTTTTGATTATCGGGGCAAATGATGTTGTGAACCCTGCGGCGAAAACCTCCCCCGGAAGCCCGATCTACGGCATGCCTATAATGAATGTGGATGATGCAAAACGCACGATTGTATTTAAACGGAGCCTTAGTCCCGGCTACGCAGGTATTGATAACGACCTTTTTTATAGCGACAAGAACCAGATGTTTTTCGGAGACGCGAAAAAATCACTTCAGGAGCTTTCCAAGGCTGTAAAAGAATTGGAGTAAATGTTCTGCAGGATGGAGCAGAACATTGCCTATCAAACGCTTAGTAGTTAATCAACCGAAACAGGGTG
>JAWLEH010000120.1:0-10066 GCA_041686215.1 Balneolaceae bacterium
ATATGTACAATTAGATTGCGCCTCAGTTTGTATTGAAAATAATAATAGTGTCGAAATCAATATTACCAAAAATGTCGCAACTACAAATAATGCTTTTTTTCAGGTGTTTATTCATATTAATCATCAGATTTACTAATTCGATCAGAAAATTCATCCCACTTATTAGAAACGTGATATAATTGCTTTTTATTAAAAATGTATAGAATACATGAGACTACTAATACAAATATTATTAAAACATATATCATAAATATAAATTATTTAAGTGTTATTTTTTTAATTTGATAATTTGAGTCAATGTGCGGTATATCTTGATATAAGAAATAAATGCTGTTTTTATTAGTAGTTCTGACTAAAGAACTAAACATTTCCGGTTCATCGATAGTCAGCAGGTCGATTTGAGTTAGTTCCTTGTTGAAAATAGCAAGTTGTAAATTTCTATCTTTGTATGGATCATCTGATAAATTTAAATTATTTCTCATACCGATATCCATTGTTCCGGTATGAGCTTCTACTACTATAAAATCCTCAAGGGAATAAACATTTGTGATATAACTACTTGATGAAAATATTTCAGGCAATCTCTGTCGTTCTCTGTTTATAATGTTTGCTGCATTTTCAATTTCAGGAACAGAGAATTCAGTAAAATCTATTGAAACTTCAATTTCATTTGATGTTTCAATATCAATAGCTTTTAATGTGGGAATATCAGGTGTAACATAATAAATAAAATCTGAGTCCGCCGTAATTCCGCCATTCCCCTGAATACGCATTAGTAATACTTGAGCTTGTGATTTGTTTCCGAATTGCTGATTTACTTGAGAGCCACTTTTTTCTAAATCTATTCCATATATAGTAGCTCCAGATGTTGTACCTGAGCTAAATGCAAAAAATAGATCTTCATGGACTATGAAATCAGAAATTGAATGATTTATTAAATCAGAATATTCCTTTTTGAAATTAAAATTAGAGTCATATTGTATTAGCTTTAAATTCGATCTGTCCCAAATGAAATAATCATCATTTTTGATATAAATGTTTCTTGGTCTTAAAAATTCTCCTGGACCTCTCCCTTCAGAAATAAATTCATGATTTAAGTTTCCATCAAGATCAATTGTGGAAATTGATGGACGAGATTCATCAACCAACAAAATCTTATTGTCATGGTAATTCATATTGACAATGCTACCCAATACATAATCTGATTCTTTTATCTCAATCAATTCTGTTTTTTCAATTGTTACATTATTGTTAATGGAAGAAATATCTTGAGATTTAAGGCTATTGTTCAATGAAATAAATATTACAACTGTAAGTATAACTTTTAAAAATTGCTTTTTCATTTGGTCTTGTATTAATTTCTATAAAGAGCTTGGTTTCTATGTGATTTAAAATAGAAACCAAGTTTTAAAATA
The DNA here is from genome assembly GCA_041686215.1 of Balneolaceae bacterium. Lineage (GTDB taxonomy): Bacteria > Bacteroidota > Rhodothermia > Balneolales > Balneolaceae > SW132. The sequence goes on from JAWLEH010000120.1 coordinate 1,416, forward strand.
TACTTTCCTTAAAAGTTAAGCCTCTTCTAACTCTATTTCTTTTAATTCGACATCAGGGCATCCTTCACTTTCACACTGAAACTGACCACCAGTACTACAGGTAACAGTGACCCAAAAGCCAAATGAAACTGAATATTCAACATCCCAATATGGACAGCAATTATTTGCTGCTCCACCAGTTTCACAACCTCTTCTTAAGGATATTAAATCTCCATCAACATTTGCATCTTTAGTATCAATACAAGTTTCTACTTCGAAATCAGGAAATGATTGGTATTCATGAGTGGTTGAGGAATTATATACAGTGCTAGTAAAAATTAAAGTTAATGATACTAATAAAGTTTTCATGTGTATAAATTTATGATTAAAATTTAATGTAATTTGAATCCGTAATTCAATGATTCATGTAATAAATAACATTTTGAACAGATCAAATTAAATACGCACATATTCGTATTATTTTACTTATATGTGCGTAGTTGTCCTCTTGCGAATTTTTCACTTTTCCCCATTCCTTTGCTCCCAAAGCCACTTTATCAAAGCTGACCTTCCCTTCAATCCCAGTTTTTTACAAATGTTCGATCTGTGCGTCTGTACCGTCCGGATAGACAAACCAAGCTCATGTGCTGTCTCACGATTTAAATATCCTTTTTCGGTCAGCTTCAGAATTTCAACTTCCCGTGGTGTCAGAATCTCAAGTGCTTTCGTATACGTTTTACCGTTGGTTGGTTGGTTGGTTGGTTGGTTGGTTGGTTGGTTGGTTGGTTTTCATTCGAATTGCCCATGACGAATGTGTGAAAGTGTGTTGATGATGTAGCTTTCTCCCTAAATAGTAAAATCAGATAATAGTGGCAAGAGGCGCTTTTAATTAGATAGGAATAAGAGCATGGTATTGAATCATTGCCTCATGAGCCCACCTCTGCCCCGTCGCTGTTATGCCTACGGCAGGCACTTTGGAGGCGGTCTCCTCCCATAGGGATTCCTCACGGGGTAAGAAAAGAGCATTATTCCTCTACTACAACGGAGGGGACACCTTGACAAAAGATCGTTATGCGAGACTTTTGGCAATCAGGGCTGGGTACCGGCATTTCGCATCGTCACCAGTCCCCAAAACCCACCTCTAAGCAGTCGCTATACGCTTTAGTGTCTGTCTTCTCCGGCGGAGGAGAGGCTTATTTCTCCCCTCCACCGGAGCGGGACAGACTTACAAAAGATTGTAAAGCAAGGCTTTTGAAGTCAGGGGTGGGTTCCGTGGCTTGGCGTCACGACTGGCCCACACAACCCACCTCTGCCCCGTCGCTGACCAGCCTGCGGCAGACGCTTTAGAAGATTTCTCCTCGCGCGGAGGAGAGGTTATTAACCAGATCGCAAATCGAAACTCATCCGGTCTTATAAATCGGAAATCAATTATTCGAGATTCGGCGGTACAGAAGGAGTCTGGTTTAATTAACCGATTTTTGAGATTTGCGTTTTTCGATTTGCGATCTACCATCTCTCCGCTCTTTGCTCTTTGCATTTCGGCGTAGGGAGGGGAGCCGGAGGGGTGGGTTATGTCGTATACTCCGCATTGATCCGCACATACTCATAACTCAGATCCGAACCCCAGCCCACGGCTTCGGCTTCTCCCTCGTTCAGCACCAGTGTGATGGTAATCGTGGAGGACTTCATCTCTTTTTTCACCTCTTCGCGGCTGTGATCGGTAGGCTGGCCTTTGTCCAGGATATGAACGGCCCGGCCTGATCCAAAGTAGAGGTCCACTTTATCAGGATCGAATATCACACCGGCACGCCCGGCAGCGGCAAATATTCGCCCCCAGTTAGGATCGGTTCCAAAGATCGCCGTTTTTACCAGGTTCGAATCGGAAATGGTCCGCACGATTTGACGCGCGCCCTCCTCCGTTTTAGCTCCCTCTACGCGATACTCCACCAGCTTTGTGGAACCCTCGCCGTCTGACACAATCATCATCGCCAGGTGCTTGCAGAGCTTGATCAGGTGATCCAAAAATTTATGGTAGTTATCATCTTTTGTTGTGATCTCTTCATTTTCCGCCATACCGTTACACATAATCGACACCATGTCGTTGGTGGAGGTATCGCCATCCACAGTGATCATATTAAAAGTCTTGTTCACTGCTTCCCGGAGTGCCTCATCCAGCAGCTCCCGGCTAATGGCGATGTCCGACACGATAAATCCGAGCATCGTAGCCATATTGGGATGGATCATCCCCGACCCTTTGGCAATGCCGGCCATATTAATGGTCACGCCATCAATCTCAAACGAGTCAAACCCCTCTTTTGCAAAGGTGTCAGTCGTTAAAATGGCATTGGCCGCCAGCGATCCCGCCACCTGGCGATCCGATAGTTTTGCCGCGCTCTCTTTGATTCCCTTCAATACTTTTTCGGTAGGAAACGGCTCGCCGATAAGCCCGGTTGAAGCGACCAATACATGTTCAACAGAAATGCCGAGTTCCTTCGCGGTGGTTTCGGCCATCGCCACTGCGCCTTCCCACCCTTTTTTCCCGGTGCAGGCATTGGCGTTTCCGGAGTTGATCACAACCGCCTGGATTACGCCATCTTTGATATGCTTCCGGCTCAGTTTAATCGGCTCGGCACAAACCAGATTTTGAGTAAAGACCGCTGCGGCCGTAGCAGGTTTTTCAGAAACTATCAGGGCAAGGTCGCGCCGTTTTGATTTGATGCCCATATGAGCTCCCCAGGCTTTGATACCGCGTACATCCGTTAAATTTTGTAGCATATTCGTAAAATGAAGTAATTATTATAGTAAAAAAAGACGTTCAGTGACGCGTGTCACTTTTTCAAAATTAATGATGGTGGCTCAGATCTTACATTGTCGATTACTAACACTTTGCGTTCATAGCGATCTTTGCCGTTGAACCATTACGGATTCAGCGGTGGATATTTCAGTCCGGTATTCTCCAGTAATCCAAACATCAGGTTCATGTTTTGGATCGCCTGGCCGGCTGCGCCTTTCACCAAATTGTCAATTGCCGAAATAATAATCACCCGGTTGGTGCGCTCATCAAAGGTAGCATACACATCACAGAAGTTTGATCCGCGTACATTTTTAACACCCGGCGGCTGATCCACAATTCGTACAAAATGTTCTTTTTCATAATAGTTGAGATAGGCATCTTGCACCAGATCTGCGTTTATTGCCTTTCGTGGTGTAGAGTAAGTTGTTGTTAAAATTCCGCGATCAATTGGCAGAAGGTGCGGCGTAAACTGCACTGTGAGCTGATCATACGATACGGTTTCGAGAATCGTCTCAATCTCGGGTGTATGACGATGACTCTTCAACCCATAAGCGAAGAAATTGCCAAACTGGTTTGGAAAGTGGGTAAATGTTTTCGGGGATGCACCGGCCCCGGTCACGCCTGATTTAGAATCCACAATAATTGATTCGGGATCAACCAGGCCCAGTTTCACGACCGGAAGCAGCGCAAGAATTGTGGAGGTTGGATAGCAGCCGGGGTTGGCCACGAGATCGGCATTTCGGATGGCGTCACGATTCAATTCCGGCAGACCGTATACAGATTCTTCAATATACTGTGGACAGACATGCTTTTTTTCATACCACTTTTCATAAAGTTCGGCAGAGTTCAGTCGAAAATCACCCGACAAATCCACAATTCGAAACTTTTCCAGGCCGTGTTCTTTCACAAAATCCATCGACACGCGGTGAGGCAGTGCCAGGAACACAAGATCCAGCTCGCGATCTTTAATGGTTTCCATTTTTTCGAGTTCAATATCTGCAATCCCCCCAAGCGACGGATGAAGCTGCGATATCTTTTTGCCCGCTTTTGATTCGGATGTAATCACCTCAAGGTGAACATCAGGGTGCAGGATCAACAGGCGCAAAAGCTCAACGCCGGTATAGCCCGTAGCGCCGATTACGCCCACTTTAAATTTCGATTTCTTTCTGCGTTCCACGTTTTTCTTTGTGCTTCCTTGCGTCATTCGTTTGCCGTTATGATCGTTCCAACTTTCTGTTTAGATAGCAACTGATCCAGGATTGAGTCTTTTGTTGATCCGCTGATAATATGGGCCTCATTCACTCCTTTTTCCAGTGCAATGAGGCAGGCTTCCACTTTCGGGATCATTCCGCCCTGAATCACCGACCCGAAGAGCTCTTTCGCCTCATCAGCCGTTATAGATTCAATTTTGGTTTCCGGCTTATCGGGATCTTTCATCAGGCCATCCACATTGGTAATAGCAACAAATGCATCAGCCTGCAGTGCACCGGCCATGTGTCCGGCAAACATATCGGCATTAATGTTATAGTCATCCCCGTCAGCACCGGATGAAACCGGGGATATCACCGGAAGGTAGCCATTCTCAATTAGAAGACTGGGCAGGGACGTATCAACTACATCAACATTACCGACAAAACCCAGGTCAATTTCTTCTGTTCCTGTTTCTGTCCTTGACTGGTGCGTACGCTTTACCGCCCGAACCATTCCGCCGTCTTTACCTGAAATGCCAACTGCACGCGCGGAAAGCCTGTTCAGCTCGTTCACCAGCATGCCGTTTACTTTTCCCGAAAGTGCCTGCTCTACAACCCCCATGGAGTCTTTTAAGGTGATCCTATGGCCGTCCACAAACTCAGATTCAATACCTGAGGTTTCAAATAGTGACTTTATGAAGGGGCCGCCTCCATGCACAACCACCGGATAAGCACCGGCCTTTTTTAACATAGCCACCTGTCCTAAAACCTGTGCTTGAGATCTGTAATCTGTCATGGCATTCCCGCCATACTTTATCACTACAACCTTTCCGTTATATTTTTCGGCAATCCTGGCTGTATTCGTTTTTGCGGTCACTGATGTATATCTGATATAAATTTATAAGTTTTTATAAAATAAGAGATTGACAAACCATTCGTTAGTAGTTATTTACACGATTTGGTTCCGTTACCAGAGGAATGTATTTTCAGTTACTATCAGTAATTGCTGTGCTTCAACTTTTTTAACTTCTCAGGACCTTATGATACAGACTCTCTTGGTTGGAGATGATAATTCTATACGTGAAATACTTCACGATACGCTCATTAAGCGTAAACATAAAGTAGCGGTCAGAAACAATGGCGAAAGTGTTCTCGAAGAACCTGATCTGTCAGAATATTCACTGGTTATCATTTCATCCGTATCGGATAAAACCCTCACCTTTTGCCGCCAGCTACGCCTTCAGCCAGCCGGCAAACGAATGGCTGTTGTAACGATTGTGGATCCTGAAAAAACGCACCAGCTTGACAATATCATAGATGCGGGTGCTGATCAGTGCATTATTGAGTCAGTATACGATGATAAACGTCTGCATATGCGGCTGGCTTTTGCGGAAAAAATGGCTCGGGAAAAAGTTCAGCAGCAAATTACAGAGCAGCAACTCCGCGAAAGTGAAGCCCGTGCACGAAGCATTCTTGAAACCACCGTTGATGCCGTTATTACAATTAACACACAGGGCACAATTAAGTCATTCAATAAAACCGCTGAAAAACTATTTGGGTACGAATCAAAGAAAGTGATTGGCAAAAACGTTAAGATTTTGATGCCCGATCCGTATAAATCGGAACACGATGATTATATGAACCACTACCTTGAAACCGGTGAGCGGAAAATTATAGGCATCGGCCGGGAAGTAACAGGCAGGCGAAAAGATGGCTCCACTTTTCCAATGTACCTGGCCGTAAGTGAGGTTAATTTGCCAAACCAACATATTTTTACGGGAATTGTGCGCGATATATCGGAGCAGAGGCGGCTGGAGCAGGAGGTACTGCGCATTAGCGAACACGAGCGCCAGCGAATTGGGCAGGATCTGCACGACGGTCTCGGACAGATGCTGACGGGAATCGGGTTGATCACAAAAAATCTTGCACAACAGTTGAAACAGCAGGATCACTCAATGGCCGATGAAGCCGAGGAAATCAGCTCACTGATTAAAAAAGCAGATGAACAGGCACGATCACTTGCCCGCGGCCTTGTGCCCGTAGAGTTCGACGAAAAAGGACTGGAAGCGGCCCTTGAACGGCTCAAACAGAATGCGGAAAAACTCTTTAATATCGGTTTCCATCTGGAAATTTACGGCGATCTTGATCTTGATGATGCCACACAGGCTATTCATCTCTACAGGATTGCGCAAGAAGCCGTCAGTAATGCCGTAAAACACGGATCAGCCACCGATGTTTCTGTTCACCTGGCCTCAACAGATCAGCACATCCGTCTTCGGGTTGTTGATAACGGTACCGGATTTTCTGATAACTGGGATTCCGAAGGGGGCCTTGGTGTGCGTATCATGCAATTCCGGGCGCGACTGATTGGCGGTAATCTCGAAATCAGTGATGTGCCCGATAAAGGTGCTACCATAACCTGTACAATTCCGGTTATTAACAACTAATCCATTAGGTACAGATTCAAATGCCATCAAAAAAGAAAATTTATATTGTTGATGATCACCCGCTTATGCGAAAGGGCATGGCGATGACACTTGAAAACAGCGTGGAATTTACGGTTTGCGGACAAAGTGAATCGGCCGAAGAAGCTCTGGGTGAGATCCCGGACCTTAAACCCGATGCCTGTGTGGTGGACATTTCGCTGCCGGGTATGAATGGGATTGAGCTGGTAAAGAATCTGTTGGCTCAAATGCCCGACCTGAAAATACTGGTTGTTTCCCGGCATGATGAAGAGCTCTATGCAGAACGCGCCATCCGCGCGGGTGCAAAAGGCTACCTGATGAAGCTCGAAGCCGGAGAAGTCCTTGTGAGCGCGGTGCGGCAGGTTATTAACGGAAGTATCTATTTAAGTGATAAAATTGGCTCGCAGCTGATCATGAAGATTGCCACTGGACAATCTACCGGAGAAAATCCACTGGAACTGTTAAGCGACCGCGAACTCGAAGTATTTGAATTAACAGGACAGGGAGAATCTACCAAAGATATTGCACAGCGGCTGCATGTGTCCGTTAAAACTATCGACACCTACCGTGCACGAATAAAAGAGAAAATGCATCTCAAAAGCGCTAATGAACTGATGCGCAGGGCGGTTCAGTGGGTTGAGGGAGAAGCCTCCTGATTCGTAAAATCATCGTTTGAACCTCAAAAAACGGGATTTAAAGAATGGATGAGGGTTGATGTAATACGTTCCCCTACATGGGTGTAAGAATTGCCCTGATTAGAGGTTCAGGTTTTCACGTTCAAAGAAGTGACAGGAATATTCTGAAATTAATCATGCACGAAACAAACAACGCGTGTAACGATTTTTTTCAACCTAACATTTATTGACATGAAAACAATAATAACCAAGACCCTTTTAACACTCTTTGCATTTCTGTTTATAACTGCCGGCGCCTACGCCCAGCAAGACAGAGACCTTCAATATTTTGTATCTCCTGACAAAACAGGTCTTAACCAGTTTGAGTCACCTTTTAATACCGACATCACTTTTGATGGTTTAAATGTTCGAATTGGCGGAGCTAACACGCTTCAGTTTCAAGGCATCAGCCATGATAACGATGCAGGTGATCTACCAGAATTGGAAAACAACTTTAACCTTGCAACATCCAATCTGGATTTTGATGTAGCACTCGCTAATGGTTTGAGAATGCACTTACGCACGTACCTGTCTTCTCAGCACCACCCCGAAGCATGGGTTAAAGGTGGATATATTCAGATTGACCGTTTAGACTTCATTGCTGAAGATTTCATGGCTGATCTAATGGATAACCTTCGTTTTAAAGTAGGTCACATGCAGATTAACTACGGTGATACACACTTCAGACGTACAGATAACGGTGCTGCTATTCATAATCCTTTTGTAGGAAACTACATTATGGACTCTTTCACCACTGAAGTCGCCGGTGAAATCTACTACTACAGCGGACCGTTTTTCGGAATGTTTGGTCTTAGTAATGGTAAATTGAACCAAAGTACTGAAGCCGGTGCATTCAAAACACATGCTACTGTATACGGTAAACTTGGTTATGACAAGGAAATTAACGACGATTTCCGCTTCAGATTAACAGGTTCTATACTTAACGTTTCTCAGTCCCCTTCTATTTATCTTTACTCGGGAGACCGTGCAGGAACACGTTATTATAATGTAGTTACCCCTGGTAACTTTAGAGCAGGTCGCTATGCACCAAGTTTTACGCCTGGTAGAGGTGAAGATCCCGGTGTTGGTGAAATGACATCCATTATGATTAACCCATTCGTAAAGTTCAGCGGTCTTGAAGTTTTCGGTGTGATTGAAAGTGTAAGTGGAAAACAAGCAACCGCAGCGGATACACGAAGTTTTCAACAATTTGCCGCCGAAGTTCTTTACAGATTTGGTGCAAGCGAAGATATTTATATCGGAGCCCGTTACAACAACGTTAATGGTGAGCAAACTAATGGCGACATCGATATTAATCGATTCAATATTGGTGGCGGCTGGTTCCTTACAGATAACGTTCTTGCTAAACTTGAGTACGTCAACCAGTCTTACGACGGAGAAGGATTTAACGGCGGTCCGTTCGCTGGTGCTGAGTTCAACGGAATTAACATCGAAGCCGTCATCAGTTTCTAACAACATGATTGATTAAACTGAACGTTGTGCGGTGCCCTGATACGGCGCCGCACTTTTATATCCAATTTTTAAAACC
>JAWLEH010000121.1:0-10037 GCA_041686215.1 Balneolaceae bacterium
GCAGGATATTTCCCCGCTTCTCGAAGAGCTTCTGATTAACCGGCTTGGGTTTTCACAACAGTAAGGAGCAGACTATGAAAAATGTAATAGCATTTATCTTCGTAATATTCCTGGCCTATATTTCTGCTGTTAGCGGATTTGCCCAGGACCGGGGCTCTATCTCCGGTACCGTAACGGATGGCGATACCGGTGAAAGTATGCCCGGCGTGAATGTGATCATCCGTGGGACCTCCTTTGGTGCTTCAACGGATATCGACGGCGAGTATACCATCCGGAACATCCGCCCGGGCGATTATACGATTGAGGTAAGTTTTATCGGGTACGAGCGTACGGTGTATACCGGTATTCGCGTAAACGCCGGCGAAACCACTGAGCTTAATGCAGAAATTTCGCCGGTAACGCTGGAATCCGGGGAAGAAGTGATCGTTGTAGGTGAAGCTCCGATTTTTGACGTGGAGAAATCAGTGTCGAGCTCGGTGATGAATCAACAACAGATTGAAGCGGCTTCAGTGAACAACATTGATGATGTGGTGGGTATGCAGGCCGGAGTGATTCAGGATCCGACAGGTATCTACATTAAGGGCGGACGTGCCTACGAAACCGGGTTTGTTGTGGATGGAGTATCGGCACAGGACCCTCTTGCAGGTACAGGGTTTGGGCTCGATCTTGGGTCAAATGCATTCAGTGATGTAGAAGTGACAACCGGCGGAGTGGGCGCCGAGTTCGGGGATGTAACCTCCGGTGTGGTGTCGGTTCAAACCCGTGACGGCTCAGAAAATTACGAAGGATCCTTTAACCACAAACGCGACAATCTGTTTGAAGACAATAACAGATCCAGCAACTTTTACACCGATAATTATGAGTTAACCCTCGGCGGCCCGGAACCTATTACCTCCGAGATTTTGCCGCTTGCAAACCTTGATATTCCGGGAGAACTCTACTTCTATTTTACAGGCCAGATATCTCTGTCGAATGAATTCACAAAAACCTCGGCCGACCAGGTGAGCAGCTCCATTGTGGGCAACAATCGATTCTCTCCCCGGCAGGATAATCGATGGAACGGGATGATGAAGCTAACATACCGGATTAAATCGGGCATGCGGCTGGAGGGGGCGTATCAGCGTTCGCTCACGGTGAACCAAAATACTCGAATGCTACAGATTACAGGCAGTGATGTGCAAATCCGGCCCGGGTTTCAGTTTCCGTTTCAGGAGGATCTTGATAACGCAAATACCTATACACACGACAGTAACCTGTCTTACCTGAAGTGGACACACACGCTGAATCAATCATCTTTTTATGAGTTTCAGGTGAGCCGCCTCTTCACGCGGCTTCGTGCCGACGCAAACGGGCGCGACTGGCGGCCCGAGATTGTGGATGGTGAATTTGATCCGCGCAGTATCCGAACATTCCCGGCGCAGGAATTCGAGGGAACCGAAGGATTTACCTACACCCTTCCGGGATCCGGATTTATCAATAACGGCGGTATTGCCACCCTCTGGCACGATCATTTTGCAGAAGAGATTACCCTGCGGGGGTCATATAATAAGTTCTTTGCCGATCGCACCAACCAGCTTTCCATAGGCTTTCAGTCTAAATTTAACGACTACCAGTGGATTGATATCACCCGGCCGTGGATCGGGGCTCCCATTGAGATTTCACCGGGCGAGTTTTCCGAAACATCACGCGTGGGAGAGCGGTTTGATGCATGGCGTGTAAAACCTAAACGCGGTGCCCTGTATGTAACGGACAAAATCCGATATCGCGGATTGATTGCAGACATCGGCGCACGGTTTGAGTACTGGGCACCCGGAAAATATGTTGACGAGCTGATTGACAATCCGCAGGCACCTATCCCGGATTTTATACGTGAGGAATACAAAGAATCTACAACCAAGTTGCTGGGGCAGCGGTTCAAATTCAGGGTACTGCCAAAAATTAGTGTGAGTTTTCCTGTACGCGAAAACCAGGTGCTCTTCTTTAACTACGGCCACTCTACCCGTATTCCCCATCCGTCATTTGTATATGCCAGCCTCGATCCATTTTATCAAAACCAGGCTACATTTGCCGATTTGGGGAATCCTAACCTGAATCCCGAAGTGGATATCTCTTACGAAATTGGGCTTCGGTATCAAATAACGGCCGATGACGCCCTGAATGTAACGGCATTTTGGAATGATAAATATGATTTTGTGACAACACAGCAAATACGGGTAAATGATCCCACAGGCCGGCCTGTAAACCGGGCTTTTCGGATCAACGGAGACTATGCCCGGTCACGCGGCCTGGAGGGTACCTACATCAAACGTCTCAGTAACTGGTTCCAGGGGCAGCTTGCGGTTACTTATTCCCGTGCCGAAGGTTTAAGCTCAACCAATAACGACAATCTTCTGGCCATCAGCGGTCAGCAAAATATTGGTACAAACGTTGAAACCCCGCTTGCCTGGGATCGCCCGTGGGATGTAAAAGCCAACACCACATTTACCTACGACAGGAACGAAGGGTTGTTTGGTATCTCTGCACTGAACCAAATGAGCATGTTCCTTTCTGCCGTATGGAGAAGCGGTATCCGGTACACGCCTCACGAATTTCAGGGATTTACAAGCAACCCGGTAACCGGTGCAAACGACTGGCGGCCCAACTACCAGCAGGTACAGGATCCTGCAGCCCGGTTTAGTGAAGTGGGCCCGGCGTGGTTTTATATGGATTTGAATATCCGGCGATGGTTTACGATCAATGAAGTGCGATTAACCGGTTTCTTTGAAATTTCAAATGTCCTGAATAATAAAAATTCAGCCATTGTAAACCCGGTTACAGGCGAAGCCTACAAAACGGATTACCCCGGTTCAAGGGAGGAGCTGATCGCCCTCAGGGACGACCGATCGTACGATATGCCAAACTCGGCGAGGGATCCGCGGTATGAGGATCCCCGAAACAGCGGAATACCCGCCTACCTGAATCCGGCAAACTTTCTTCAGCAGCGACAAGTCATGTTTGGCTTGTCCGTGAATTTTTAAACGAATGTTCATGAAACGTGTTTCAAGACTGGTTCTTAAAATTTCAGCAGTATTGATGTTGTTCTGGTGTTTGCAGCCACAGCAGGCGCAGTCCCAAAGCCTTATCCCCAGCTTTGGTGATGCCCGCTCCGGAACGTCGGGCTTTCAGTTTACAAAGATCGCGGCAGACGCCCGCAGTTCGGGGATGGGGCTGTCGAATGTGGCGGATGCCATGGACGCTTCAAGCCTTTACTGGAATCCGGGAATGGCGGGGCAGGTACGTTCACCTGAACTGATGCTGGGGCATACCGAATACTTTGCCGACATTTCTATGGAGTACCTGGCATACCTTCACCGCGTGGGTGCCTTTACGGTGGGCGCCTCCGTTCAGTACCTCAATTCGGGAGATATGGAAGAGACGACCGAATTTAACCAGCGTGGCACCGGACGTACCTTTCGTACGGTGCATACCTCCATCGGGCTGAGCGCTTCTCATGAAGTTACAGGCCTCTTTAGCTACGGGTTAACGGTGCGGTTCCTCACCGAACGGATTGAGGAGGTAGAGATCAATTCGGGAGCCATAGATTTCGGGTTTTTCTACAGAGTTGGAGAGACCGGCCTTCGGTTTTCAGTGGGGCTAAACAACTTTGGACTGGATGCATCGCCCGACGGCGAAACCACCTCAACTACTCTTGACGGGGAAGTGACCTATGATGAGTTTGAAGATGTGGCACTTCCTACCCGGTTCATTATCGGGGCAGCATACGATCTCTATGAAGGAGATAATTTAAAAGCCATACTTACAGGACAGATTACAAACCCCAGCGATAATGCCGAGCAATTCAGCATTGGCGGAGAGTTGGGTTACATGGACCAGTTTTTTGTGCGGGGAGGCTACCAGTTCGGGTTTGAAGAAATTCAACTGCCCAGTGCGGGTGTGGGCGTGAAAGTGCCCCTTACCGGACGAAAAATTGCTGCAGATTACTCTTTTAGCCCTTACGACAGGCTGGGGAATTTGCACCGGATTGCTTTACGAATTTTGCTATAGATGATGATACTTATGAAGAAATCCAGACGACTACTTTTAGGTTTTATGCTTGTTGCTACACTTGGTTTTAACGGATGCGACAATATTTTCGGATCAAAGGATAACGATACAACCGATGAAATTTTCGAAGAGGGCCGTATTGATCCAACCCTGGAGCAAACAGATGGTTATGCTGCGCTCACACCATTTTGGGGAGACTTTGACCGGCCAACGGATGTGTTCATTGGGTTTGATGGATTTGTGTATGTAACCGATGCCGAAGGCGTTCATGCGCTGGATCGCGCCGATCTTGCCCCCCGCCGAACTGTTGAGTTGCCCGGGGCTGTATCGGTCACACAGGACAGACTGCTTAATGTGTATGTAACAGCCCGCTATGATACTGTGATAACCGAATTGCCGGACGAAAGAGGGGAAACAACGTGGAACCTGCCGGCGGTCTACAAAATCAAAAACTTGAATGGTGCCGGGGAAATTACCTTTCAAGACACTCTGATTCACCCGTTCGACGATAACAGCCGGGCAACCACAGCATCTCAACAATTTCGGCTCAATCGCTCAAGGGCAGATAATGATGAACTGGTAGAGTTCACAGGTGTTGGTGTGTTGCGAGACAACAGGATTTATGTATCACGGCGCGGCCCCAGAAATATTGCCGGTGCCCTTGAAGCCGGGGATAATACCGTACTGCAATATGAACCGGTCGTGGAAAATGGTGTGCCTACGGCGAAAATGAGCAATGTAAACCAGGTTCGGGCACTGAATCCCAGTACACCATCATTGTTAAGTGCGGTTGGGTTAAGCGATATCACTACCTTTATAAATCCACCACAGCGGGACCAGTTTCCTGAAAACCGGAACTTTTTAATCGCCCAGGGCGACCAGGACAGAACGATCCCATTCCGGGTTCTGCAGATTAACGTTGTAGAGACTCCTGACGGAACAGCCTTTCAACCCAATCAGGATTTTTTAATCCGCGACACCACCCGTACGGATGGGTTTTTATATGAGGAAGGTAAATTTGAAAATCCGGTAGGGCTTGCCGTTGCCGGAGATCAAACCGGGTATATTTTTGTAGTTGATCAGGCACAAAACAAGGTGTATCAGTTTAAACCAAATGGCCAGGAGGGAATTGATCCCCCACCAGCTGCCGTAGATCGCACACGAAACCTGATTGTATCCTTTGGTGAAGCCGGTAGCGGGCCACGCCAGTTCGACTCCCCGAGCGGTGTGGCATATTTCGACCGCATTCTCTATGTGGCCGATACAGGCAATAATCGGATTGCCCGATATCGCCTGACAACCGACTTTGAGTAATCAATTGCCGGGTATAAGAATCTTACAAAAGATTGCAAGATGTCAAAATGGAGTTTCGTGCCGCATTTAGATCCGGCATCTTCTTACAGGTTCTTTTCTCACCATTAGAAACGATTCCATATCTTCAGGTGTAGTACATTCAGCACGCTATTAATGCTGTACATTTGAATATCAAACCAGGCATTTTGCAAAAAACAGATTTTCTCGTCATTGGTTCCGGTATCGCAGGACTCAGTTTTGCGGTGAAATCAGCAATGGCTTTCCCGGACAAACAGGTGACCATTGCAACCAAAGATACCCTGATTGAGAGTAATACCCGTTATGCGCAGGGTGGAATCGCTGTTGTGACCGATTTTCTGAACGATGATTTCAAAAAACACAAAAAAGACACCATGATTGCCGGGGACGGCCTTAGTGATCCCGACATTGTGTCGATCGTGGTGGAAGAAGGGCCGGACCGGCTGAAAGAGATTGTAGACCTGGGGGTCCGTTTTGACCGGAATGAAGAAGGTGAGTACGATCTTGGTCTGGAAGGGTCGCATTCGGCAAACCGTATTTTGCACCACCAGGATATGACCGGCTACGAAATCCAGCGGTCATTAGTAAAAAAAATTCGCTCGATGGATAACGTGACTATCCTGGAACAGCATTTTGCTATTGACCTGGTTACTCAGCACCACTTTGATGAAAAAGTAACCCGAGCCCGGACCGATATTCAGTGTTTCGGAGCCTACCTGATGGACCTGCAAAATAATCATGTTATCAACATAGCTGCTGTAAATACGATTCTTGCATCAGGGGGGGCAGGGCAGGTGTATGGGTTAACGACCAATCCGCCGGTAGCCACCGGCGATGGCATTGCTATGGCATATCGGGCGAAAGCTCGTGTAGAACACATGCAGTTTATTCAGTTCCATCCTACGGCTTTGTATGGAAGCGGTGAAGAACGGGCATTCTTAATATCGGAGGCGGTTCGCGGATTTGGCGGAATCCTGAAAACGGAAGACCAGAAACCGTTCATGAAAAAATATGATGAACGGGGTTCACTGGCTTCCCGGGATATTGTAGCCCGGGCTATAGATACAGAGATGAAAGCACGCGGCACAGAGCATGTTTACCTCGACTGCCGCCACCTGGATATCGAAGAATTTAAGGAGCGATTTCCCACTATCTATAAAACGTGTCTGAAGAACGGTGTAGATGTGGCTTCAGATATGATCCCCGTGGCACCTGCAGCTCACTACCTGTGCGGGGGAGTTAAAACGGATGAGTGGGCACGCTCCACCATACGAAATCTCTACTGTTGTGGCGAAGTGGCCTGCACAGGCCTTCATGGCGCAAACCGCCTGGCATCCAACTCCCTGCTTGAGGCACTGGTGTTTTCAGACCGTTGTTTCCGAGATATAGTGTCCCGAAATGACGAAAATGAGGATTTACGAACTATCCCCGACTGGAAGACGGAAGGTACTACAGAGCCGAAGGAGTGGGTGTTAATCAACCAGAACCGGAAAGAGGTGAAGCAGTTGATGAATAACTATATCGGTATTGTACGGTCGGATGAACGCCTTTCCCGGGCGGAAGAGCGGTTAAAGGTCATTTATGAAGAATCGGAGAGATTGTACAGGCAAACAACACTTTCTCCCCAGCTTGCTGAACTTCGGAATATGATTAACGTGGCGTGGCTGATTATCAGGCAGTCGATGGAGCAGAAGGAGAACCGGGGCACATTTTATAATATCGACCTGGAATAGTAGGGGGGTATCGAGTATTGGGTATTAGGTAGCGGGTAGCTGGTATTGAGTATGTATTTTGATATTTTTTTGAAATATCCCCGCTTCTACCCGGGGGTAACATTCAGGGTGAGCCAGTATTCGCTGATCAGTACGGCTGCTTTTTCAAACTCGATGAAATCCACCGGTTTTTGAATGTAGCTGTTGGCGCCAAGTTCATAACTCCGTACAATATCTTTCTCCTCCCCGGAAGACGTGAGAACGATTACGGGAATATTTTTCGTGGAAGGGTGCTTTCGGATTTTTTTAAGAATCGTAAACCCATCAATTATCGGGAGATTCAGATCCAGTAAAATGAGGTCGGGTATGGCACGGGTTTGTGTGTTGGATTTTTTTGAAGTGTCTTCACCTTTTTCAGTTTCAAATAGAAGGCTTAACGCTTCAGTACCACTATCCACCAGCGTGATGTTGGTATAATGGAGCTTTTTGAGCGCCCGCTTTGTCAGCAAACCGTCATCCGGGTTGTCTTCAATAATCAGAATATACTTATCTGAATGTTGCATTATAATTTTGTCTGAATACTCAAACGAACGATCCAATAAGCCCTGTAAAACTTCTTCGGATGGCAGTTGAGTGCATGTGTGTTTGAGAATATCTGTTTTTATGCAGTAACAGGCCTGCATTAAACACTTGTTTTACATTATCGGCGGTACTGCGGGGTTCTGAACAAATCACTCCGATTCTAATCTACCGGATTTTTGGCATTGGGTTTCATTGAAAAATAAAAAACGGCTCCTTTACCAACATCCCCTTCGGCCCATATTTTACCTAAATGACGGTGAATGATACGCTGAACCGTAGATAATCCAATCCCTGTGCCGGGAAAATCAGATTCTTTATGTAAACGCTGAAAAGGGGTGAATAATTTTTTTGCATAATTCATATCAAACCCGGCGCCGTTATCGCGGACAAAGTAGACCGTTTCACCTTTTATCGTGGTTTTACCAACTTCGATGATGGTCTCCTCTGCTTTGGATGTGAATTTCCATGCATTTCCCATCAGGTTTTGCAACGCTACTTTCATCAGGTTTTTATCGCCGGTCACAACCAGGTTCTCTTCTATATGAAACCGGGCGGTACGATCAGGGTCCTGTTCCCTGAGCATTTCGGCTATGGACTCTGCAATTTCAGTAAGGCTAATGGTTTTTTTGGCAAGCTCCGTACGCGATACCTTGGCCAGTTTAATCATGTCGTCAATCAGAGTCGACATTTTCTGAGCTGCAGATCGGACTCTGGACAGGTAATTTTGAGCGATCTCATCCAGCTCGTTTCCGTAATCTTCAATTAGCGCCTGGCTGAATCCGTCAATGCTTCGCAGCGGCGCACGCAGGTCGTGTGATACGGAATAGCTGAAGGCTTCGAGCTCCTTGTTGGCAATGCGCAGCATTTTTGTGCGCTCCACCACGGTATTTTCAAGTTCATCATTCATCCTGGCAATCTGGAGCTCGGTTTTTTTACGTTCGGTGATATCTTTAGCAATACCGCGATACCCGAGAAAGATGCCGCTGTTATCGAAAAGCGGTATTCCGCTGGTTTCAAAAATGGTGATATCGCCATCGGCATTTTCAAATGAGAACTCTTTGCCTACGAAAGCTTCCTGATGCAGGGCAAGTTCGCTGAATTCATCTTGCACCGCTTTTCTTTTATTTGCCGCAATCAGGTCAAAGATCGACTGACCGATGACATTTGTTCGCTCATAACCCAAGATGGTCTGCACTTTCAGGCTGGAATAGGTGAACCGGAAATTGTCGTCAATTTCCCATATCCAGTCGTTTGTGGTTTCAATCAGGCTGCGATAACGCTCTTCGCTTTTCCGGAGGGCCACTTCAATTTCTTTTCGGTTTGTAATATCCTGGATGTATCCTACAACTTCGGCAAGGTTGGAGTTGTGGTCGTAAGTTCCTGTAGCTTTCACAATCGTGTACACGTTACGGCCATCAGCGGATGTTGCGGGCATCTCCTGGTTGTTGATCTGCTCATTGCGCTGCAGTGTTTCCCAAAAGAATACCTGGTGCATAAAATTTGTGAAACGTTCGTTCAGGTTACTTTCCAGGGCAGCCTTTCGGGATTTGAATCCAAACAGATTAATAAATGCAAGATTACATTCTTTAATTTGTCCGTCCGGCGCGGCTATAAAACTGGGGTTCAGATCCTCCATAAAAAGAGTGCGGAACCGCTGCTCGGAATTTCGAATCGTTTTTGTGCGATATTTTTGCTGAAGCCTGATTTTCAGTTCCGGCAGAAGTGCAGTGAGTACCGATTTCAAATGAGTCAGTTGTACCGGATTTTTCCTGAAGATAAACCGAAAAAGATCGTTTCTACCGCTGCTGTAGGCCACATGCAGGCAGAGAGCATTCAGGGTATCACTCTGTAAAAGTGGTTCCGGCAGCGTGGTGTCGTCCGATCGGGAGAGATTGGCAATCCAAACCTCGTCAACGACCTCCAGGCTTGGTTTAAAAAATTCCCGACCGCTTACGTAAAGTCCGCCTGCCGGCAGGGTGTGCTCATCGATCTCCGGGCCTGCATGGGTGTGGGCAATAAACCAGTTGGTGCTTTTTGATGATTTTGATCTGCATTCCGCATAATCGGGTTTTGTCAGACGTGTGAGTATGTGCAGCGTTTCACCCAGTGCTGAGTGATAGCTGTTGGCTAAAAAGATTTGCCGGGTTAGCTCGGGCAGAAGATTTTCAACTGCATCCGATATGTTTTCGGATGATTTACTCATAAAAGGGAGAAATAGACTGTCTGTAGCTCACAGGGTTAAAATATGCGTTGCGACACTATATGCCAAGAGCTGATCAGGTGAAAAATGGTGAAATATATAATTCACTTATCGTCCTTGGCGGTTATCCAATCGAAATGTGGTTGTGGGAGGTGGAACCGCAGAGG
>JAWLEH010000022.1:0-21048 GCA_041686215.1 Balneolaceae bacterium
TATTTTTCTACATGAATTTATGTTTTTGGCATCGAGTGAGGAGAATATACCGCCAGTTAAATAAAAACTTTTTAATATTAATATTTTTTAATAGTTTAGCTGTTCAATAACATGACTATGGAAAAAAACAGCAATACAAAAGGGAATGTTTTCATCGTAGAAGACGACATGTTACTCTCGCTTGTTGAAGAGCGTCTACTGATGAAACTTGGATACAGTGTAACCGGCAAAGCTGTCTCAGGGGAAGAGGCTATCAAAAAAGTGAAAGATGCCAAACCGGACGTCATCCTTATGGACATTTCACTGAGTGGAGAAATGGACGGAATTGACACAATGACCGAGATCCGAAACTTTTCATCTGTCCCGGTTATCTATCTGTCCGGAAACACTGACCAGTTAAATCTTGAACGAGCCAAAAAAACACACTACGTGGAATATTTGGTAAAACCGATTACAGAAAATGATCTGGTTGAGCCTCTAAAAAAGGCACTTAGCGCAGGTATTAACGGAAAAGTTCCAAACCGGTCGGTTAATCACGCAAGCTAACAAGCACCCTGCCTGTTTGTCCGCCTGTCAGAATTTTCTCGAGTTCAGACGGTAATTGATCCAGGCGCTTTCTATGAGAAAGTAGTTCCAGGTTATCCGGCTTCCATTCATCTGCAAGCAGTTTCCAGATAGTTTTTCGCTCATCCATCAGGCAATTGCCTGAATCGATTCCCATCAGAGAAATTCCCCTCAGGATAAATGGATAGACCGATGTCTCAAGATCTCCCCCCAATATATTTCCACAGCAGGCCACAACTCCATTATGAGAAGTCTGACGAATCACACAATCCAGCATTTCACCGCCAACCGTATCAATTGCAGCAACCCATCGCGAAGATAACAGCGGTGAATGTTTTACGTTTGTCACCGAATCCCTGCTGATGCATTCCGCAGCCCCCAGTTTTTTCAGATATTCATGGCGTTCTTTTTTTCCCGTGGCCGCTATCACATCAAACCCAAGTTTTGCAAAAATAGAAACAGCCAGCGAACCGACGCCGCCGGTTGCTCCTGTCACCAGTACAGCTCCTGTACCGGAGTCAATTCCTGCATCTGTAATTTTTTTGATCCCGTATGCCGCTGTAAATCCAGCGGTTCCCAGTGTCATGCTTTCTTCAAGTGAAAGGCCGTGCGGTAACGGTACAATCCAGCTGCCCGGAACGGAAATGTACTCACCAAATCCACCCGGCGTATTTTGTCCAAGGTCGTAACTGGTTACGATCACTTCATCTCCTTTATGGAATCCCGGATCCCTGCTATGCTCAACCACACCCGCAGCATCAATTCCAGGAGTGTGTGGAAAGTGTTTTGTAACACCTGTATCTCCGCTGGCCGACAGGGCATCTTTGTAATTAAGGGATGAATAGTGAACACGAACCAGCACAGTATGCTCCGGAAGATCCCTGGTATTCAGGCGCCGAATAGACAAAGACATTTTACCTGACTTGTCCTTATCAGCTACAAGAGCACGGTATTTTTTCGCCGGGAAATCAGGCATAGAGTGAAAATTTAAATGAATTGTATCCAATCAAAAGAACAACGGATGGTTTACCGCATGAACAGCTTTTTAAGCAGAAACAGTTTTTTGCCATATGGTGGGTACCGGAATGACGGATCGGGCCAGGTTTTCCGATACATTACGGCGTGGGGGCGCGTAAAGCACTCAAAACTATACCGGCCGTGGTACTGTCCCATCCCGCTGTTTCCGGAACCTCCAAATGGCAGGCCCGGATTTGTAATATGCATGATCACATCATTCACACAAGTGCCGCCGTGGGGAAGGTTTACAATCAGTTTTTGAATGAACTCTTCATTTTCTGCAAAAATGTAGAGCGCCAGTGGTGATGGCAACATCCGGAGCAAATCTACCGGTGATCTTTGATCACCATACGTCATAATCGGGAGAACCGGGCCAAAAATTTCCTCTTTCATAACCGGGTGTTCCCAGTCGATACCATCGATAATCGTTGGCTCAATATATTTTTCTTCTGCCTTCGTGTCACCGCCGCTGATTACGTTTGCTCCGGCCATCAAGGCGGTGATTCGCTCAAAGTGGCCATGATTAATAATCCGGCCGTAATCGGAAGAGTCGAATGGGTTTTTGCCGTAATATTTCCGGATCGCTTTTTTTAGTTGCTTCACCAGCTCATCCTTTTCCTGGCGATGTACTAACACAAAATCGGGTGCTATACAGGTTTGACCCGCATTCATAAATTTCCCCCACACGATACGGCGGGCCGCCGTTTTGATATCTGCATCCTTGTGTACAACCGCGGGGCTTTTCCCTCCTAATTCAAGCGTAACAGGCGTGAGTTTTTGGGCCGCTTTTTCCATCACAATTCTGCCTACACGTGAACTTCCGGTAAAAAATATTTTGTCGAATGATTGATCCAGTAATTCTTGTGAAACATCTACCCCGCCTTCCACAACATGAATCAATCGCCGGTCAAACGTTTTCCCGATCAGTTTGCGGATCAGGGCAGAGGTATACGGTGCCAGTTCAGACGGCTTTAGAATCGTACAGTTTCCGCCCGAGATGGATCCGGCCAGCGGCAAAAGCAAAAGGTTAACCGGGTAATTCCACGCCCCTATAATAAGCGTTACGCCATATGGCATTCGATGAATTTCGTTTTTTGAAGGCAGTGATATGAGGTTGGCCCAGGCCTTTTCCGGCTTTACCCAGTCTTCCAGTTTCTTCAGGTGTACATCAATTTCATCCAAAATGGTGAGGATTTCAGAGCTTACGACCTCCATTTCAGGCTTTTTCAGATCTTTATATACCGCCTCACATATCTCTTTTTCGTGATCAGTAAGCATATCCCGAAGTTTTTGCAGATCTTCCTTCCTCCGTGAAATGTCCCTCGTGTGCCCTGACTCAAAGTAATCCCGCTGTTCGCGTATCCGTTGTTCAACATCCATATCATTTCTCCTATTTATTCCTTCCTTTAAACGACTCCATTGAGCGGTATACACCCAAGAGGTTTCCTGCAACCCAGTCAAACACCGATGCTGGCAGAAGGGCTTTAATCAGTGGTACAAATTTGACCATAAACGGTGCCTCAATTTTTTTCTTTTGCCGGGCGACTCCTTCCAGCATCTTATTTACCATCTGATCCGTTTCCAGGAGCGGCACCAGCAGCGGGGCTTTCACACCGTCAAACATCCCGGTTTTAATATAGCTTGGAATCACCGCCGTTACCTGTATACCCGTTTTAAGTTTTTCCAACTCCAAACGCAGCGATTCACTCCAGCCAATCACCGCCCATTTACTTGCTGCATATACGCTCATTCGTGGATTTCCGATGTATCCTGAAGCTGAAGCGAGATTAACCACATGGCCCGTCCCCCGTTCAATCATCTGCTGCAGAAATACGCTCACCACCCACATGCTGCCGGTAGTATTAATCTGTATGGTACTTTCAATTTCATCCATCGAATGTTCGTGAAACATTTTGCCCACCACAATTCCTGCACAATTTACTATGATATCCGGCACAAGGCCTTCATCCAGAATTTCGGAGGCACTTTTCCTCACAGATTTCATGTCAGACACGTCTACTCCCGTGCAGATTACGCGGCAGTTTTCGCCTAACTCACTCCCAATTTCACGGAGTGTATCGGGATTACGATCCCACAAAATGAGTGTTGAAATCCCCATAACCGAAACCATTTCGGCAAACCGTTTTCCAATACCGCTTGCCGAACCCGTAATCAATATTACTTTCTGATGATAGTATGAGTCATGTTTCATTTCATGGATTACATTATGGTTCTGAAGTTTTTCAAATATTCACCGGCAGCTTTTGGATAGTTACTAACACCTCAATCCGTAAAAACACAGGCTGACGGGGGAGTGATGCAAAGCTTTTGTATTATGTAATATATCAAAAGATGAATGATTTACCGGATCAAATCGACTTGTTTATCGTCTTAATACCTGCTCATCTCCCGAAAAGATCCTATATTCAAATTTCAATTTCATCAATATAAATTTCCGCTATGAAACAATATACATCCAGCCTTCTCCTTGTTCTAAGTGCACTGTTTGCCCTGGCCTGCAGTAATAATGAGCCGGCAGATAACGCCCATTTTATAACATCTGAAAATCTGCTGTCTCATATAGAAACACTTTCTTCGGATGAATTCGAAGGACGTGCCCCTGCCGGCAGAGGTGAAGATCTCACGGTGGAATATATCGTATCAAAGCTTGAACAATCCGGTGTGGAGCCGGGTGCGGATAACGATTCTTATATACAAAACTTTCCTTTGTTGGGGCAGCGGGTGGATAGCGGGTCAGCTTCATTTCATATCAAAAAAGACGGAGAGGTTGTGGAAGAGCTTGAATACAATGCTGATTTTATGGCCTGGCCCAGTAACGAAGAAGAACAGACCGATATTCGCGATGCCGAGCTGCTTTACGCAGGCTACGGCATACAGGCACCGGAATTTGAGTGGGATGACTACAAAGATGCTGATGTTGAAGGCAAAGTCCTTGTCTTCAAGAACAGTGACCCCTCTCATGACCCTGACATTTTTGAGGGTGAGTCCCGCCTTTACTACGGCCGCTGGAGCTATAAATTTGAAAAAGCTGAAGAGATGGGAGCTCTTGGCGCTATTATTATACATACCGTTCCAACAGCCGGGTACCCCTGGGAGGTGGTATCGAATAGCTGGGGCCGCGAACGATTTGCATTGAAGAGCAGTGACGGGAGTAGTGAGCAACTGCCCGAATTCAACAGCTGGATTACACAGGAAAGCAGTGAAACCCTGTTTGATGAAGCCGGCCTCAACCTGGATGAAATGCTGGAAGCAGCTGCCGATCAGGATTTTGCGCCCGTACCTCTTGAAGGTGTCACCATTGACATGAATCTCTCGGCCAGCTACAGCGATATGAATTCGCGAAACGTTATTGGAAAAATTGAAGGAAGCGACCCTGATTTAAACGACGAATATGTGATTTTTTCCGCCCATTATGATCATCTTGGAATTACCAATCCCGTTGAAGGCGACTCCATAAACAACGGAGCACACGACAACGCAACAGGTGTGGCTGCCCTTCTCGAAACAGCCGGTGCAATGAAACAGATTGAAGGTGAACTCAGCCGATCTGTACTCTTTATGTTTGTGGGAGCTGAAGAAATGGGGCTTCTTGGGTCACTATACTGGTCTCAAAATCCAACTGTACATCCCGGGAAGGTTTCCGCCAATTTTAACCTGGACAGCATGCAGATCTACGGCAAAACCGAAGATCTTGTTCTGGTGGGTTATGGACGCAACAGTTTAACGGACTTGTTTCGGGAACATGCACAGCAGCAAGGGAGAACGATTGAGCCCGATCCACAGCCACAGCAGGGATTTTTCTACCGGTCGGACCATTTTTCTTATGCACGGGCTGGTATTCCTGCGATTTATCCGAATCCCGGCAGACAGTACGTGAATAAACCAGACAGCTGGACTGAAACCGTGGACAGTCTTTCCGCCGCCAACTATCACTCCGTATCTGATGAAATCAATGAGTATTGGGATATGGACGGGATGGTTGAAGATACGAGGCTTATTTACCGAACTGCCCTCGATGCCGTCAACCGGGATGAAATGATGCGATGGAACGACGGTGATGAGTTCCAGGCTGTCCGGCAGGAGATGCTGGAGCAAACCGAGTAGTTCTACATCCTTCGTTCACAAATATCCGTTAGTTTCGTCGAACTCAATCAGAGTATCATAAACAGTGCCAGATAATCACTATGAGCTATTCACAATTTCCATATTCCCGGCCCCGCCGTCTGCGTTCATCCGAAAATGTTCGGCGGATGATTCGCGAAAATCACCTGTGTGCTGCCGATTTTATTGCCCCACTGTTTGTGATGGAGGGAACCAGCCAGATGCAGGAGATTCCATCCATGCCGGATTATTACCGGTTCACAACTGATTTATTGATGAAGGAGGTACAGGAAATTGTGGATCTCGGAATCCCTGCTGTGCTTCTTTTTGCCAAAGTGCCCGATGCAAAAAAAGATAACAAGGGAACGGAAGCGCTCAACCCGGACGGATTGATGCAATACACGGTACGGTCTATCAAAAATAGATTCCCTGACCTTGTGGTAATGACCGATGTGGCAATGGACCCCTACAGCAGTTACGGACATGACGGGATTGTAGAAGACGGCCGGATTCTCAATGACGAAAGTGCTGAATTGCTTGCCAAAATGGCGGTGAGCCATGCCGAGGCGGGTGCCGATTTTGTTGCACCTTCCGACATGATGGACGGGCGTATATTGCTGATGCGTGAGGCTCTCGACGAAATGGGCTACACCGATAAGGGAATTATGGCTTACAGCGCAAAATACGCGTCAAGTTATTATGGTCCCTTTCGGGATGCGCTCGATTCGGCTCCGGGTTTCGGTGATAAAAAAACCTACCAGATGGATCCCGCAAATAGTGCCGAAGCTGTTAAAGAAGCCATTTCCGACGAACAGGAAGGCGCCGACATTGTGATGGTGAAGCCCGGATTACCCTACCTCGATATTGTTCGGGCCGTGAAAGAATCGGTCAATATTCCCGTTTCAGTATATAACGTTTCGGGGGAGTATGCTATGATAAAAGCAGCCGCAGAAAACGGATGGCTGGATGAAGAACAGGCAATGATGGAAGCTCTGATTGCGTTTAAACGGGCAGGCGCTGATCTCATCGCTACATATTTCGCTAAAGATGCGGCACGATTGTTGTAAATGACATTTTAAGCCAAAAAAGTAACTTAACCACTAACATAATACTTTCATGAAACGAGTATTTTTATTTTTAGCTACCAACCTTGCAATCATCGTAGTTGCAAGCATCACACTTTCTTTGTTGGGTGTTGGTTCGTTCCTGGATGAAACGGGAACCAACCTGAACCTGCAGGCCCTGTTGATATTCTGTTTTGTATTTGGAATGCTCGGCTCAGGAATTTCCCTGCTTCTGTCGAAGAAGATCGCCAAATGGAGCACCAAGGTTCGCATTATCGAACAACCTCAAAATGAAACAGAACGCTGGCTGGTACAAACGATCGAAGAGCAGGCGCGAAATGCAGGAATCGGCATGCCCGAAGTGGGTATTTTCCCGGCACAGCAGGCCAATGCTTTTGCAACGGGTGCAAACCGCAACAAAGCACTGGTTGCTATCAGTGATGGAATGCTTCAGCGCTTCAACCGGGATGAGATCAGTGCCGTACTGGGTCATGAGGTCGGCCACGTTGCCAATGGCGATATGATTACCCTGGCCTTGATCCAGGGTGTCGTGAACACTTTTGTAATGTTCCTGGCAAGGATTGTGGGATTTGCCGTAGATCGTATGGTCCTTAAAAACGAACAGGGCCTCGGAATCGGATACTTCATTACCACAATTGTGGCTGAAATTGTGCTTGCTATCCTGGCTTCTACCATTGTATTCTGGTTCTCACGCCGGCGTGAATTTTATGCCGATGAAGCCGGTGCACGCCTGGGAAGCCGCCATGGAATGATTGGAGCCCTGCAGCGATTACAAAAAGAGACGCAGATTCCAAACCAGCTGCCGGATTCTATGCAGGCTTTTGGCATTACCAGCGGAAAGAAAAAAGGATTCAAAGCCTTGTTTACAACCCACCCGCCGCTGGAAGACCGCATCGAGGCGTTACAAAATATGACCGATTAATCAGAACAAAGAATTGTGTTGTGAGTATTGAATATCAATGCTCACTTCTCAGGACTCAAGGCCCATAAAAATATGAATTTAAACAAGAGCGAATATCTCTTTAAGCGTGCACAACAATTTATACCCGGCGGGGTCAACTCACCCGCCCGGGCGTTTAAATCTGTTGGAGGGGTTCCCGTGTTTTTTAATAAAGCAAAAGGGTCGGTCATCACAGATGAGGATGGCAATCAGTATATCGATTATGTAGGGTCCTGGGGGCCTATGATCCTCGGTCACGCTTATCCACCCGTTGTGAAAGCTGTACAAGACGCCTCTTTCAACTCCACATCTTTTGGTGCGCCAACTGTAGTTGAAATTGAGATGGCCGAACGGGTACAACAGATGGTTCCCAATGTTGATAAAGTACGAATGGTCAATTCCGGCACTGAAGCTTGCATGAGCGCCATTCGCGTTGCCCGCGGCTATACAGGAAAAGACAAGATTATCAAATTTGAAGGGAACTACCACGGCCACGGCGATTCATTCCTGATAAAAGCGGGAAGTGGTGCGCTAACACTTGGCAAACCAAGCAGCCCGGGTGTTACCAAGGGTACGGCGAAAGACACCCTCAACGCCAATTACAACGACCTTGACAGTGTTGAAAAACTATTAGAGGAGAACAAAGATGAAGTAGCAGCTATCATCCTGGAACCTGTTGCCGGCAATATGGGATGTATTCCCCCCGCGCCGGGGTTTTTGGAAGGTCTTCGAAAGCTATCCGACGATCATAAAGTTGTCCTGATTTTTGATGAAGTGATGACCGGGTTCCGGCTCTCACGCGGTGGTGCCCAGGAACGATACAATGTATGGGCTGATCTTGTTACCTTTGGAAAAATTATTGGCGGCGGCCTGCCGGTTGGTGCCTATGGCGGTAAGCAGGAAATTATGGATGTTGTAGCACCGGACGGGCCCGTCTACCAGGCCGGAACGCTTTCAGGTAACCCGCTGGCCATGAGCGCAGGAAAGGCCCTGCTTGATGTTTTGGACAAACATCCTGAATACTACGTGGAACTTGAAGAGAAGGCTGACTACCTGAAACATGGCCTGGTTGAAGTGCTGAATAAACATTCGGTTACATACCAATTGCACCAGGTTGGTTCCATGCTCAGCATCTTTTTCACTGATGAAAATGTTTCAAATTTTGAAACAGCCAACACCACAGACCAGGAGTTCTTCCAAAAGCTATACCACGAAATGCTTAACCGCGGCATCTATTTACCACCCTCGCCATTTGAGAGCTGGTTCCTGGCAAAAAGCCTTACCTATGAGATGCTGGATAAAACCATCGCGGCGATGGATGAATCACTGGAAGTGATGGAGTAGATTACTTTTGTTATTCCCAGAGCTCAATTCTTATGACTCCTGAATTTTACATAAAACCCGAGTTCGATTAGTAAGGTACTTTTTTGGAGTTATAAAAGTGAGGTTGTCCAAATAGTGAATGACTGTGAAACCAGGCATAAATAATTTAGACATTAAATCCCAAGGCTGTCTAAAAGGACATGGCACTGCAGAGATATTTTACATACCGTCATGCCACGCCCCAGCGTGGCATTTCACGTTTCCATCAACGAAAGAAGATCCCGCATCCCCCACAGGGATCCCCTCTGGAAAGTTCGGGATGACGCCCTTTTTGGACAGTCCCTTTGCTCTTTGTTCTGATTTATAATCGAACCCAGCTTACCAGTTTTGGAGCGGTAAAACTATTGCTTCAAAATCGAATGGTCACCGATATGGATCTGTCCGCCTGCACCCGTTGCTTCGGCATGGTTTCCAATCGTTGAGTGATCCAGAGTGCAGTTTTCAAGCCTGGCGTTCGACTGTATAATAGAGTTTTTAACCGTACTGCCTTTAATTATCGTGCCAGACTCCACACTTACATTGGGCCCGATTTCACTTCCGCTGATCTCCACTCCATCACCAAAATAGACAGGCGGATGAATCGTAGAGTTCTCAAATTCATCATAGCTGTGATCTTCTTTTTCGAGAATTTCACCTACGGTATCTAACCACGCCGGAAGAGTCCCGCAATCGAGCCACTCATCAACCGTGGCTTTTTTGAACACATTACCACTTTTAAGAAGACGATCCAGGGCATCAGTTAGCTGAAATTCACCACCGTGGCCGCGCACATCGTTGTCGAGCAAGTACTGAATCTCTTTCATCAGCTTTTCTCCCTGCTTAAAGTAATAGACTCCAATAATTGCAAGGTTGGAAATCGGTTCGCTTGGTTTTTCTACAAAATCCGTAATCTTATTTCCCTCGTGAACAGCCACACCAAACCTGGAAGGATCTTCCACCTCTTTCAGCCAGATAACGCTGTCGGCTCCCTCTACGGTAACAGTTTCGCTGGTATCAAAAATAGTATCGGCAAAAACAATGATCA
The DNA here is from genome assembly GCA_041686215.1 of Balneolaceae bacterium. Taxonomy (GTDB): domain Bacteria; phylum Bacteroidota; class Rhodothermia; order Balneolales; family Balneolaceae; genus SW132. The sequence goes on from JAWLEH010000022.1 coordinate 10,136, forward strand.
CCTCACCGTTCAGCTTTTCTCCCGCGCATGATACCGCATGAGCTGTTCCCTCGGCATTTTCCTGTACACCAAAAGAAGCTTTTGCATCATGCCGCTCACTCATTTCAGCAAGCCTTTCTTTGATCTCTTTCCCAAAATCCGGCCCGAGGATATATACAATTTCATCAATTGATTTATCAAGTGTGCGGTTAAACGTTTCAACAATACGTTCAACAATCATCGTACCGGCAACCGGCAGAAGAGGTTTGGGGGTTGTGTGTGAATGGGGACGCACCCGGGTGCCTCTGCCTGCCATTGGGATAATTAATTTCATATCTTGAATGCTATTTTAATTTTAGATTTTTTAGCTGGAATCAATATAACAGTTAAGCGATATATTATCGAACCATTTGCCATGTAAACGGTAAGCAATAAAACTCAACCTATTGAATCTTTTTAATATTATTTTAAACGGCGCTATACTTGCAATTTGTGTGATCTTCCTGCGCCACACCTACACGAGAATTCGATACTTTCTGCAGATGTTGCAGCAGCACGGTTACAAAACGCACGAATACCGAAGCTGGATTCTTGATCATTTCTCGACCCGTGTTCTCACAACCGAACACATTCTGTATAACATTGTCATTTTTGCGTTTATTTATTCACTGGCTCAGGTGATTACCTTTGTTGCAGGTGTGATTATCATGTTTGTATTCACACTTTTTTGGTTTGGGTCCGTGAGCCGATACCGTCCTGCGAAAGACAAAAAACCGCTCGTGTTTACGCCCCGTGTAAAGCGCCTCAGCGCAACACTCGCAGTTCTGATATTACCCGTTTACTACTATTTGGGCGGGTTTATCTTTTCATCCGAGCTATTTTATATGAGTCAGACTATTGAAGAGCCTGTCGGGAATTTTTTAACTGCTGATCCCTATTTTCTCGCCTTCCTGCTCTGCATGGTTGATATGGCCATTCCTTTCCTGATCTTTCCGGCAGCCTGGCTGATGAAACCGGTTGAACGAACTATCCAGAACGGGTTCAAAAAACAGGCGCGTGCCAAACTTGCCTCAATGCCCCACCTGAAAGTTATTGCCATTACAGGCAGTTACGGAAAAACCAGTACCAAATTTGTTATTGATGCTTTCCTTAAAGAGCGTCTCAATATCTGCGTAACCCCGGGAAGTTACAATACCCCCATGGGCATTTGTAAGGTGATCAATAACGATCTTGAAGCTGCCCACCAGGTTCTCATTCTTGAGATGGGTGCCAGGTATAAAGGCAACATCAAAGAACTATGCAATATCGCCAAACCTGATATTTCTGTGGTTACGAATGTTGGTCTTGCCCACCTCGAAACGTTTGGCTCTCAAAAGGCAATTGCCCATGAAAAAGCCACACTTGCCCGGGAACTTAAACCGGGAGGGCTTCTGGTTTTGAACGGAAACGACCCCATCGTAAAAAATATGGGAGAAAACCGTACGGATATCAAAAGAATTATTACGGGAAAAGAGACAGGTGAAATCTGGGCCGATAACCAGTCGGTAGATCCGGATGGAACTACGTTTACGCTGTGCTGGACACGCGATGGTAGAAATGATTCTACAACCATAACCACCCCGGTTCTCGGGAATCACAACATCCAAAACATCGTTCAGGCTGCGGCTGTTGCGCTTCATTTTGAGATCCGGCCGGAAACCATAGCCATTGCTGCATCGCGGATGGAACCGGTAGAACACCGGCTGGAGCTTAAAAAGCAGGGTGAACTCACCGTTATTGATGACGCCTTCAATTCAAACCCGGTAGGTGCTAAAAACGCAGTAGAAATACTGGCATCATTTACTACCGGCCGGCGAATTATTATCACTCCCGGTATGATTGAGCTTGGTGAACTGGAAGAGGAAAAGAACCGGGAGTTGGGTGTGCATATTGGCAAATCCGGTATAGAACTGGCTATCCTTGTCGGAGCAGATCGCACAGAACCCATTCGAAAGGGAATTGAGGAGAGCAGATCAGGCCAAAATCCGGAGATTAAAACTGTATCCACCCTTTTTGAAGCCAATGAGTTCCTGCAATCTTTTGCGGCCCCGGGTGATGTGGTTCTTTATGAAAATGATCTGCCGGATACCTACACTGAAGGGTGATAGTTCCAGGCTAACCTGCCTGGACAAGTGACTCTTTTTTGTTGAAAACTGAAGCAAGTCCATTCATTAACTGGTCAAGCATCTGCTCAAACTGGTCGATATGCTGCTCAAGAAGTGTGATCCGAATTCCAGGAATTTTGCTATTGAATCCGCTCAGCGGAACTGTGCAAACACCTGCTCCTGCCAGTAGATAGTAGACCAGGTGCAGATCAGGCTGTTTTCCGGCAAGGTCGGCCGCCCACTTTTCATACAGCTTTTGCTGATTATCCGGAAGAAGCACAGCTCTGATTTTCGAGATATTGAAATCAGTATTCGTGTGGAGGGCAGCATAAAAAGCGCCTTTTGCACCGCTGCATTCTACCCCATCAACCTGCTGAACGCGTGCCCGCAGCATCGCAATTTTTTTTATGAGGGCCCGCTTTCTTTCAGCTAAGAACTCTTCGTGCTCTTTGTGAGACAGAATATCGGGCAGAACCGCCTGGGGAAGTGTGGTGCTGCACACCTCGGTCATTTTGCATTGGTCAATACGTTCGCACAGTTTCCTGAATTCCGGGTCGGATGCTCGGTTGTAGTACTCAATCCAGCCGCACCGGCTGCCGGGCCATGGCACCTCTTTTGAAATTCCCTTCATCACCAGCGCGGGAACATCGCCAATCACCTCGGCAAGACGAACCATTTCACCCTCGTATACCAAATTTTCATAGATTTCGTCAGCAACTATAAACAGGTCGTACTCCCGCGCAATCTCAACAAGTTCTTTCAATACAGGTTTTGGGTACACCATCCCGGTTGGATTATCGGGATTGATAATCAACAAACAGCAGACATCCGGGTTCTTTTCAACAAGGTGACGGACTTCTTCCGTATCAGGCAGCCATTCGTTTTCAGGATGTAGCGGATAGGTCAGGGGTTCCCTGCCAATATGAAGCTTCTCAGCACCGGTGTGGGCGGGATACGTTGGCGAAGGCATCAAAACCTGAGCGTCCTTTGCAAGTAATCCATAGAAGCGGGCAATTGCGTCACCCAGCCCGTTGAAAAACGTAATATCGTCTGGTGTTATCTGGTACCCCCTGTGCTGGTTTGTACGCTCCGCAACAAACTCCCGGGTTCTCAGCAGCCCTTTTGAATCGCAGTACCCGAACGTATTATTATCCTGCACTTTTTCTGCAATTACCTCTTTCATCCATGCTGGCAGCTGCACGCCTTTCTGCACCGGATCCCCAATATTTTCCCAAATCACAGGGTATCCAAGTTTTTCTCGTTCAAATCCTTTGGAGACGATCTGGCGGATCCCGTAACTGATTTCAGGCAGATCCGCGGGTAACAATGGTTGTCTCATAACTTAATAGAGGGTTTTAATCATAAGTGGTTTCATTCCGAGGCTATCCAAAAAGGGTTTACACCTTATACACCGCTTACATAATTTAGACATTCAATCCCTCTCTATTAAATAGAGAGGGATATAGGGTGAGTCCGGAAGGTAAACCTAAATTATGTAAGCGGTGTTCGATGAATTTTACCTTTTTGGACAGCCTCATTAAATGTCTAAATCATTTATCTCGACCTGTCGATTTCTACAGGGTATAATTAGTCTGTATGCAGGCCAAATGTTCCAGCCGCATCTGCATTATTCTTTTCTACATCCTGCACCAGGCGATTTTTCACACACACATATTTTATCGGCTTATTGTGCCAAACCGTTAATTACTAAAGTTAATACGTAAACCCAAGATATAAACTATAATTCCGGATTGCACTAATCTTACACATTTACTGGTCCCACCCGTCGGGCCGCTTCCATCGTTCCGGATCTTCGGGTGTGGGAACGATTGGATCATCCCTCATCTCAAGCAAACGAAGTGCCTCTTCAACGGCACGTTCCAGTTGCGGATCATGCCCTTCAATAACCTCTTTGGGTGTCTGCATTACCTCGATATCCGGTTCAATACCTTCGCCTTCCACATCCCACTCGCCATCAAGGTTATAAAAACCGCCGCGCGGCGCTACAAAATAACCGCCGTCTATAAACGGAGGGGTATCCCAGGTGCCCACAAGGCCACCCCAGGTTGTGGTTCCGACCAGCGGTCCAATTTCCATCTTCCGAAACAGAAACGGCAGCAGGTCGCCGCCGGAACCGGCACGTTCATTCATGACCATCACTTTGGGACCCCAAATCCCTGCCCCCGGTGTGGTAAACGGCCTGCGATCTCCAGCTTTGCTGTTAAAAAACCCGTGCAGTTCGCGCGCCATCACATCAACCATATAATCTGCTGCTGATCCGCCGCCGTTGTTTCGTTCATCAATCACCGCACCGCTCTTGTGCTGCTGTGAAAAGTAGTAGCGGTTAAAGTATGTATAACCGCCTTGTCCTGTATTCGGCACCCATACGTAAGCAAGCTGTCCGTCTGACATTTCATCCACTTTTCGCCGGTTCTCTTCCACCCAGTTGCGGGTACGAAGACCTGATTCACTTGAAACCGGAACAACCGTTACAGATCTTGCACCGTCTGCCGTGGGAGAATTATTTACGAGCAGCTGGATTTGCCGGTCAGCGGTTCCCTCCAGGTATTTGTAGAAATTTTCACCGGGCTCAACCTCTCTGCCATTTACTTCAAGGATATAATCCCCTTCATTTACATCTATTCCGGGACCGGAAAGAGGAGCCCTCAGGTCAGGGTTCCAGCTTTCTGCAGTATAAATTTTGTTGATACGATACGCTCCGTTGTGTACGGATAGATCAGCACCGAGCAGACCGGGCTGCACATGATCGAGATCCGGGAAATCGCCCCCGCCAACATACGAATGGCCTACGGCAGCCTCACCGCTCATAATATCCAGCACATAGTTGAGATCCGACCGGTGCTTGACATGTTCAACCCATGGAGCGTACCATTCATAGATTTCATCCCAGGGTGCACCATGCATGTTATCCACATACAGGAAATCTCTCATGAAACGCCAGCCATCATTAAAAATCTGTGTAAACTCTTCCTGTGGGTGAACCTGAACGTTTATACCTGTCAGGTTCAGGCTTCCGTCTCCAACCTTTTTTTCTCCGGTATCCGTAGGAACCATTCCCCATGTGCTGCCGCTTCGATAAAGCAGCGTTTTCCGGTCGTGCGACACCACGGTTTCATCCACAGATGGAAGAAACAGGCTTCCTTCACGCTGCTCCAGGTCGTATTTATGCAGGCGTGTTCCCTCATTTGGAACTGATTCGGTATAAAATACGCTTCCGCCCGGCCCCGGCATCAGCCCTGTATAATTCCGGTCGGGGATACCGGCAGCAAGCGTGCGTTCTGTGATATTCTCTGTGTCTATTACAACCTGTACTTCTTCATCATCACCATTTGTTGGCTCATCAGAACTTTCCGTTTCTCCGGAATCCCGTTCATCATTACTTTCGGGCAGAAATGGTGAAGGTTCTCCTTCGGCAAGCACAATCATATAAAGTGCCCGGTTTACAGGCATATTGTAGGAGCTCATATCCAGCCAACCGGTGTTCAATCCAAAATCTGTACTGGCAAGAAACCAGATATACTTTCCGTCTTCACTCCATGCGGGCGTGATAGCGTCCGACATACCGTCGGTCAACTGGTGCGTTTCACCTGATTCAATATTATGCACATGAAGAGTTTTAAACTGGTTCTCGAGGAGTTTCACGTAGGCGATCCAGCGGCTGTCGGGCGACCATACGGGATTCAGTGTTCGGTTTGGGTGCGCATATCCGTCCGTATCCACTTTCTCGGCTTCCCCGGATTCCACGTCCACATACCACAAGTTATAGTCGGTATCGGTATAGGAAATATAGTTGCCGTCGGGCGACCAGTCTGGCCTGAAATAAAATGTTGGATTGGGCAGCTCTATCATTTGTGGTTCTTCAAATCCGTACTGATCGGAGATCATCAGGGTATATTCACCGGATTGATCGGAAAACCACGCAACACGATCTCCCTGTGGCGACCAAACCGGGTAGCGTTCGGCACTTCCCGACGAATTTGTCAGATTTCGCCAGGTGCCTTTTTCCTTTGGCACCGTAATAATTTCTCCGCGATACTGAAACACGGCACGCTGGCCGGTTGGTGAAATGGCCGCGTTCGACATTTGAAACGGTTCCGGCTCCACCCAGCGTGTTCGGCCGAAGCTCATATCACCGGCAACATGAATTTCGAGCTGTTCGGTTTCACCGCTTTCCGGATCAAGCAGATGAAGATAGCCACCCTGTTCGTAAACTACTTTTCCAAAGCCTGCATCAAGATTTTTAGCATCAAACTGTTTATGAAACGTCCACTGTTTTTCTTCACCGGTTTGCGGATTATACGACCAGATATTATTGGCATAATCCCGCTCAGACAGGTAAAACACCTCATCACCAAGCCAGGAGGGGTCGGTATGGCGTTCGTTATCCGTGCGGGGTGTCTGGATCAACTCGAACGATTCCATATCCACAATCCAGATCGGCTGAGCCTGTCCGCCGCGGTAGTTTCGCCATTCGGGATCCCAGAATGTGATCGGGTTATATGCTAACATAGAGCCGTCATCCTTGAGGTCTCCCGTGGCAGCACGCGGAATTGGGAGTACTTCAGGAAACCCGCCCTCTGTGGCCACTTTCCAAATGCGGTTGAGTTCCGTTGGATGCCCGTCGCGTGAAGAACGGAAGAGCACTTCGCCATCCGGAGTCCACCCTGTAACCACATCTGCTCCCGGATGCCAGGTAAGGCGTTGCGGGGATCCGCCGTCAGCCGGCACAACATACACATCTGAGTTTCCTTCATACTGGCCGGTAAATGCAACCATTGAACCGTCAGGGGAAAAATGCGGAGAGGTTTCTCCGCCGATGTTGCTTGTCAGGCGCGCAGCATTGCCTCCACTCAAACCCACCTTCCATAAATCATTGGCATGCACAAACACAATGCTTTCATCTGAAATGGTGGGCTCGCGAAGAAGCTGGGTGCCTTGTGTATACCCGATGGTGGCTGATATCAAAACAATTGCAAGGGTAAGAATCGTAGCTCGAACGTTCATAAGAGTTTTTTTTAGTTGAAATACATACTAACCTGATTTCGATTCTTAAATTTTAAGAATATCACAAAAGCAGTCCAAAAAGAGCGTTTGTTACATTAATTTGTCAATCATTACGTCATGCCACGCAACAAGAGCGAAATGGCGCCCTTCTTGGACTGCTTTTGTCATTTTTTTAAATCGAACTCAGGTTATTAATATACGTAAATCAAACACAAAGAGAGGAAACCGATATCCGGGTAGTTCTTAAATTACTGTACGGAAATGCAGTGGCGTTTCCCTTGTGAAAAGCTGTATCTTTTCCAGCGAATCAACAAAACCCGAATGCAAGCCCTGCCATGCAGATTGAGTCTTATTTAAAAAAACAGTTAGAAACGGTTCTCGAACAGTTTGATATTGAAGCCGGTGATTTGCCGGATGTTCATCTGGAGAGTCCGCGCGATCCCACCCATGGTGATATTGCCACTAATATTGCGATGCACCTGGCCAAACCGATGCGAATGAATCCCCGCAATATTGCCGAAAAAATTGTGGGAAAACTTGAGGCTGATCCCGCTCGCATTGAATCTGTTGAAATCGCAGGCCCCGGGTTCATCAATTTTCGCTATTCAGAAAAATATCTTTCAGATGCGCTTTCAAACCTGATCGAACAGGGGGAAACCTATGGCCAATCTGAAAGCAAAAAAGGCACAAAAGCCCTGGTAGAGTTTGTAAGTGCTAATCCCACCGGACCGCTGACGGTAGGGCACGGACGTAATGCCGTGCTGGGTGATACGGTAGCCCGCCTTCTGGAGTGGACAGGGGCCGACGTTGAGCGCGAATACTATTTCAACAATGCCGGACGGCAGATGCGCAAACTGGGTCTCAGCGTTCAGGCAAGATATCTGCAGGAAACCGGGCGTCATGCGGAGCTGCCTGAAGATGGGTATGAGGGCGAATACATTAAAGAGATCGCCCAAAAGCTTGTAGAAAAACATGGAAAATCCCTGGCAGAGACTGCCGACGATACTCTGTTTAAGGAGAAGGCAGAGGCTGCTATTTTTGAACAGATCCAGGTTACTCTGAAGCGGATGAATATTCAAATGGATTCCTTTTTCAATGAAAAATCACTCTACGAAAGCGGAGCGATTGAACAGACGGTGGATACATTTCGAAACAAGGGCATGGCATACGATAAAGACGGTGCGGTATGGTTCAAAACCACAGATTTTGGCAAAGATAAAGATACAGTGTTGATCAAAAGCACTGGTGAACCCACATACCGCCTGCCTGATATTGCCTACCACGCCCATAAGCTCGACCGGGGTTTTGACCTTTGTATCGACGTTTTTGGAGCCGACCATATCGATACCTATCCCGACGTGATGAACGGAATTAAGGTGCTTGGATATGACCCGGAAAAAGTAGCAGTGCTGGTCTACCAGTTTGTAACTCTTGTAAAGGATGGTAAGCCGTATAAGATGAGCACCCGTAAAGCAAATTTTGTGACCCTTGATGAGCTAATGGATGATGTGGGAGAGGATGTAACCCGGTTCTTTTTCCTGATGCGCTCACCCAATACCCACCTCGAATTTGATGTTGCCAAAGCAAAGGAAACCGGTGAAAAAAACCCTGTGTTTTACCTTCAATATGCTCACGCACGCATCCAATCAATCCTGAGGAAAAAAGCTGAGATTTCAGAAGATACAGATGAAACAGACCTGAATTTGCTCACTCACACGTCCGAAATCACGCTCATTAAAAAACTACTGGATTTTCCGGAAACAATTGAGCTGGCTTCGCGACACATGGAACCTCACAGGCTGATCACCTACCTGAACGAACTGGCATCAGATTTTACATCCTTCTACCATGATTGCCGTATCATAGGTGAGGAAAAGCCACTGATGAATGCCCGGGCACAATTGGCAACGGCAACGGCGGCGGTTCTTTCCAACGGCCTCAAAATTTTGGGCATCACCGCACCAGACCGCATGTAGAGCCTGCGCATATATATGGTGGGGCTTTAGCATTTCATCCAGAGCATCTTTGCCGAAACTCAGTTGAATTTTTGAGAGGCATTCTGAAGCAGGCAAAAGTGCAAACCATCGATCTTTTAAAACAGGAAACGCCGGTATACGCCGGCGTTTCGACTATTCTTCATTAGTTTCTGTTTTACCTGCAGAAGACTATGCGCGCTCCGATGAAATTTCGGTTGAGGTTGCGCCTTTAATCGCCTTCACTGTAGATTCGTCCGCGTCCCAGTCGGGCTTAGCGTAGTCGATAACTTCTACATAGTCGCCTTCTTTTGTTTTAATGCGGAACTGCTCGGTATTGGGTTTCCCTTCCAGCACAACTTCAAAGTGATTCAGCACTTTTTGAACATCATCTTCGTGGATAAAATCACTGAGCTGGGTATGCTGGATTTCAGACGTCGCAATACCGGTAATCTCAGAAAAGGTATCTGTCACATAATCAAACCGGAACTCATTTCCTGAAAGAGGAAACAGTTTATAGTTGAAATCTTTCGTGTCATCAAACATCCGGTCAAAATCTTTATCCCTGCTAGCCAGCATACTCATAATCCGTTTCTGCAGGGACTTGTTCTGGAAAGCTACGCGTACGATTTTCTGGCCATTTGAAGCGAGCATCCGTGATTTGGCTTCAACTTCAATTTCGTTGCCTTTTTTGTTTTCGAGAGCAAGATTAAATGTCTTATCGTCAAAATCACTCGGCTTGAACACATCAAACTTATGACGGAAGGATTCCACGTGCGGATCAGATAGCAATTCCCACACTTTTTTCTTTTTCAGTTCTTCATTATCAAAACCGACCAAATCACGAAATGCTTTGTTTGATGTAACAATGTTACCCTGCTCATCCAGGTCTATCAGTGTTTTTTTAGACTCTTCTGCAAGTTTATCAAACTCCACATTGGTGTCCACGACCCGTTTTTCACTGCGTTTCCGCTCAGTAATATCGTGCTGATAGGAAACCCAATGTGTAATTTCACCATCTTTATTTGTGAGCGGATGAATATCCCATTGGTTGATAAACTCACTTCCATCTTTTCTGTAGTTTACCGTATGACCAAAGAATGCCTGACCTTCTTTGAGCCGTTTCTTTAGCTTATCGAGTACGGCCCGGTCCGTTTTTTCCCCATGTAAAATACGTGGTGTTTTCCCGATAACTTCCTCACGGTCATAACCGGTCATTTTGCTAAACCCGTCATTTGCATAAACAATTTGCGGGCCCGGCTTTTCCAGTTCAAGAGTGGTAATAATAATGGAATCGTAGTCACTTCGAATTGCGCTTTCAAGTAGTTCAAGAGATTGTTCAGCCTTTTCTTTTTCTTTTTGTAGCCCGGATATCAGTTCATGCAATTCCTCTGCTTTCTCTTGATCTTTAATTTCATTATCGATGATTTCTTTAATGCGCTGATTCATAAATACCTACAACTTTTGTTAAAAAAATTTCCGGGAATCACATTACATAATAACCTGCCCGGAGTTTGCTATGAATCGAACAACCACAAAAGAATAAATAATTCCGAAAGTTTTGAGATTTTTTGAGGCTGCCGATTCAATCCTGTAAATAGTTTATTGCCATAGTTATAGCGAGATTTATATTTCTCAATATAGTTATCGGGCTTAGAAGGAAATCCATTTAACTTAAATAAAATGAGTCAATCGGAGAGTCTAATCATCATTATCTTGTAAATAACTAAAGTAAAGAATTTTTTACTTGCATGATTTCAGGATTTATTCATGAGTCCACTCCGAAAAGTCA
>JAWLEH010000022.1:21148-36733 GCA_041686215.1 Balneolaceae bacterium
AATTCTTTATTTGACTTTTCGGAGTGGGCTCATTCATACCTTTTTTAAATAGTTTTAGACCAGCGGAATGACTATTACCGGGAGTTTACAAACGCTTCTCTCTAACCCAAAAAGCTCACCTCAACAAAATCTTGGCAATCGTATTTAACTGCATGTTAGATGTACCTTCGTAGATCTTGCCGATTTTAGAGTCTCTGTAATATTTTTCTACAGGATACTCTTTTACGTAGCCATAACCGCCGAACAAATCAATCGCCATGGAGCTGAGGTTTTCGGCAACTTCAGAGCTATAGTATTTAGCCATAGCTGCTTCTTTCAGAAAAGGCTGATCATTTTCTTTGAGGCGGGCGGCATTGTATACAAGCAGTCTGGCCATTTCAAGTTCTGTAGCCATGCGGGCTAACTGGAACTGAACACCCTGAAAATCGGAGACTGCCTGCCCGAACTGCTTACGCTCCTGTGTGTAGGAAAGCGCGGCATCAAGCGATGCCTGTGCAATGCCAATCATTTGGGCACCGATGCCAATTCGGCCCTCATTCAGAGTCTCTATGGCTACCTTATATCCTTTCCCGACCTCACCAAGAATATTTGTTTTGGGAACCCGAACATCCTCAAAAGTGAGTTCACAGGTAGAGCTGGCGCGTATACCAAGTTTATTCTCTTTTTTAGATACAGAAAATCCCTCCATACCCCGTTCCACGATAAAAGCAGTGATTCCTTTGTAACCTCCCGACGGATCAATTGTAGCAAATACCAGGAAAATATCTGCTTCTTTGGCATTTGTTATCCATAGCTTAGTTCCATTCAGCACATACGAATCTCCATCTTCTTCAGCTGAACACTTCAGCGCAAATGCATCGCTACCGGACCCGGCTTCAGACAAGCAGTATGCACCAACTTTCTCGGTGGCCAGCTGCGGTAGAAACCGCTCTTTTACATCATCATTTGCCCAGCGGAGAAATGCATTGTTTACCAGGGTGTTTTGTACGTCCATAAATACGCCAACGGAGGCATCAACCCGCGAAATCTGCTCAATGGCCACGATGCTCATCATAAATGTTCCGCCGCCGCCCTGGTAGCTTTCCGGAATCTCTATCCCCATCAGGCCCATTTCAAAAAACTGTTTGATTAAATCAGGATCGAGCTTTGCTGCCTCCTCCATCTCCTGCACTTTTGGCTGAATTATGTTATCTGCAAAGTCAGCCGCTGCCTCTTTAAGCATCTGCTCGTCTTCGGTAAGTTTAGTCAATGGTGGAAATTTTGTGTCGGAAAGTGGTGTGCTCATGGGGTGATTACTTACGTCTGTCTTTATTTTTGTTTGTTTTCGAAATCTAAAAAAAAAGTACTTGTGAACCGGATGATTTTTTTAGTTCGCTGAAAGATAGCGAATCGGAAGCGCTTTTATTACTCCTGAATGACAAAAAAAGCGATTTGAATTATTTCTAATCGAGGACTGTATGTAATATACCCTTCAAACAAATCATTTAACACATATACGGTTTACATGCGAAATACGAATGCCTATCTTAATTAAATATGTCTGAATTTAAGTTACACTCACCGTGGGAGCCTGCTGGTGATCAGCCTAATGCTATTGAAGAGCTGACTCAGGGCATCAATCACAATGACAAATTTCAAACGCTTCTCGGAATTACCGGGTCCGGGAAAACCCGTACCATAGCCGGGGTGATTGAAAATGTTCAAAAACCCACCCTGGTAATGAGTCACAACAAAACGCTTGCAGCCCAGCTTTATCGCGAGTTCAGCGATTTTTTCCCGGAGAACCGGGTAGAATTTTTCATCTCGTATTACGACTACTACCAGCCGGAGGCTTACATTTCCAGCCAGGATAAATTTATAGAGAAGGATTTGTCAATAAATGAAGAGATCCAGCGTCTTCGGCTCCGCGCAACCAGCTCACTGCTCTCCGGGCGGCAGGATGTCATCATCGTATCTTCAGTAAGCTGTATTTATGGAATTGGCTCACCATCGGAATATGAAAAGCTGATTATCACATTGAAAACCGGAATGGAAATACCGCGCAATACGCTGCTTTATGATCTTGTGGATCTGCACTACCGTCGCAGCGATCGCGATTTTCACCGGGGCACATTTCGTGTCAGGGGAGATGTGGTGGATATCTATCCGGCATACTCCGAAGAGGGTCTGCGTGTATCAATGTGGGGAGATGAGATCGAGGCACTTGAAATATTTGACGTTGATACCGGAAATATTTTGAACAGTGTGGATGAATTTCGGATTTACCCGGCTTCCCACTACGTAACCTCAAAAGGACGCCTTGAACAAGCGATTGAACAAATACGCCAGGAGATGTACTGGCGGGTTGATATCCTGAAAGATGAACAGAAGTTCCTGGAGGCCAAAAGGCTGGAGCAGCGCACAACGTTTGATATTGAGATGATGCAGGAGATCGGGTACTGCTCGGGTATTGAAAACTACTCGCGATATCTGAGTGCCCGCAAACCGGGTGAGCGCCCCTACTGCCTGTTTGATTATTTCCCGGACGATTTCATGCTTGTGGTGGATGAAAGCCACCAAACCGTGCCTCAGATTGGTGCTATGTATGGCGGAGACCGGTCCCGGAAGGTGGAGCTTGTTGAGCATGGTTTTCGCCTCCCTTCAGCACTGGATAACCGTCCGCTGACGTTTGAGGAGTGGGAAACGATGATTAACCAGGCCATATTTGTGAGTGCCACGCCTGCTGATTATGAACTTGAACAGTCAGGTGGCGTGTACGTGGAGCAAATTATCCGTCCCACCGGCCTGATGGAACCCGAAATTGAGGTCCGTCCGCTCGATAACCAGGTTGATGACCTGCTGGATGAAATCCAGGAGCGTGTAAAGAAAAATGAACGAGTACTGTGTATTACGCTAACCAAACGCCTTAGTGAAGAGTTAAGTGAGTATTTGAAAGGGCTTGGCATCAGTGCAGCATACATGCACAGTGAACTGGACGCTATGCAGCGGGTTGAGGTTCTTTACAAATTCCGCCGGGGTGATTTTAATGTTTTAGTGGGAATCAACCTTTTGCGGGAGGGAATAGATATACCGGAACTAAGCCTTGTGGCTATACTCGATGCGGATAAAGAAGGATTTTTGAGATCAGAAACATCCCTTTTTCAAATTGTAGGCCGGGCCGCCCGTAACGTTGGTGGAAAAGCTATACTTTATGCCAATAAAATGACCAACAGCATCCAGAAAGTAGTGGAAGAGACGAACCGCAGGCGCGAAATTCAGAGAGAATACAATAAGAAACATGGCATCACCCCAAAAACTATAGAAAAAGAATTGAAGCCACTTGTGGACCCCGCACTTATATCAAACAAAAACTTTGATCTGCAAAGTGAGGATAAGCAAGAAGATGATTATCTTGAGACGATAAAAGTTGCTGAGGAAGGTATTCAGTATAAAGCCAGCCCGGCTATGAAAGAAGTGACATTTGAAAGCAAAGATAAATTTATCGATTATTTACAGGAATCCATGCTGCAGGCTGCCAAAAATATGGAGTTTGAGGAGGCTGCCCGTATCCGGGATCAAATTGAAAAACTAAAAGAAGAACTCTGACCCGTTAACATCCCATGAGTAATAAAATCGATTTTTTTAAAACCTTTATTAAAGATCGCGATGTAGCGTCCATTATTCCAACGTCTCTTCGTTGTGTAAAAAAAGTATGCAATCACATCGATTTCACTAAAGATTTTCTGCTTGTCGAATATGGTCCTGGAAACGGAGCATTTACATCCTTTCTGCTCGAAAAAATGACTCCCGGAAGCCGGCTGGTTCTGGTTGAGGCAAATGAAGATTTTGTGAGCCAGTTAAACGATAAAATTGATGATCCGAGAGTTGAAATCCATAATGTTTTAGCCGGAGACGTGGAAAGCGCGCTGAACACAGAAGACGTCGGCAATGTAGACTATGTGCTTTCAGGAATTCCATTTTCTTTCCTGGATAAGGACAGGAAACGGGAAGTGTTGCAGGCAACGAAAAAGATATTAAAACAGGGCGGAAAGTTTCTTGCCTACCAAACCAGCGGGCATCTCAAAAAGCCTGTAATGGAAGTTTTTGGCAATTACGATATTGAAATGGAAATGCTCAATATCCCTCCATATCTTATCTACGATGTTGTTAAAAACGGTTCAAAAACAAACGGAATGGAAAGTAAATCAGCATCTGCATGATACTGGTCTGCAGGAAAGCTCTCTACCGCCTGGCTATCTAAACTTGCACGTCGAAAAATCAGTAGTGAGCCTTGAAAAATTCAATAAAAAACCCCGCTTTAAAACGGGGCCTTGAATTAGTTTCGTAAGTGTAGGTCTGTCCGAATAGGAAAGACCTTTAGAAGAAGATCAATTTTCTTCATCTGAATCATCCTGCTGTGGAATTGCAGGCTGAGTTTCAGACGGTGCACTGAAATTATCTGTTTCAACCTGGTCTGGCATACCCTGTTGCTGAATCGTACTTTGGCTTTGTCCTCCACGGTCGATTGCAAAATTTGCAAGCACACTCAGTACTAAAAATGCCGTTGCCAGTATCGTTGTGGTTTTAGAGAGTAAATCAGCGGTTCTCCGCGCTCCCATGGCTGCCCCACCGGCCATTCCTGCAGCAAGACCTCCGGTGAGTCCTTCTTTCTGACCGGGTTGTAATAAAACAACAACAACCAGCAAAAATGCGATCAGTACTATAAGCGTAATAATGATTCCGTATAACATATGTTTTCAATCCTTACTTTAAATCTTTATAGATTTTCAAAATATCACTAATTATAGTTTTAAAAAAGCACGAACTGTAAAATCAACAAAACACGCTTCATAGTTCTATTTTGGTATCGGCTGAATCAGCGACGCATCATTTTTTGAAAGATCATTCAGCTCTTTTGAAACACGGTGCACGGTCAGATCGGTAATTAAGAATTGGTTATTCGCCTCCTTCACAAGTTCAGCGGCATCCACGCCTCCGTTGAGCCACTTTTTTGCAAGACCGGCCTTAATGATCAATGGCATTTCATCCGTTATGGGCCGGATTAACGTATTTGACTCCATCATCAATATTTCTACGTATGTAAAATCATTTTTCTCATCCTTAAATGAAAATCCAGCCGAATAGAGCAATGTATTATCGATTTTTCGTACAAAAAACGGGTGATCTTCTTTGCCTTCACGTTTCCAGATATAGAATCCGCTTAGGGGAATAATTACACGTTTGTCGGCTTTTTTTGATAATTCATTTAGCCCTTTTTTATCCTGTACACCAGGAATTTCTGCATCCTGCTCAAAATCAGACCCCCACCGTGCACGCCCGATTTTATACGAATCTGAGCTTCCTGAAATAACTGGTATATGGTGCCCGCGGGCAATATTGTAGTGAGCCTCAAAGATGGCATCTCCTGTCTCTGAGAGCCCAAACTGTTCTTTTAAATCACCGCTATCCGCAAAAAATGCAATTCTGTTAGACATGAAAATTGAACCTGTGTGAAAATTAATTGTTCTATATATACAGCTATAAAACGTTCTGAACAAGAAGCGTTCAACACATATACCGAAGAAGGTTTTGTAAAGGGTAACAACCTTTTATCTTTTTCGTTACCTTTAAAGCTGAATACAGATTTGTTCCTGTATTTCTTATAATTGAAGCTTGAAAAGCAGTGATTTGGATGTGCAGTTTAAGCGCCAGAAACATCCGGTGTTATTTTACATTGATCAATCTGGCCGGCTGTTTTTTGTATTTGTTTGTTTGATTGTTAATTGAAATTTTGATTTAAAAGAAAAGAGGTAGAAAGTTGTCGTTTCACCAATTTCGACTCAGTTCTGATATTTTGAAGGGGTTAAAAGATGTACAGATTGAAAGCCCCTCACCATTGCAAAAGAAAATTTTTAATGAAGTAGAAACCGGATCCGATTTAGTTGTCAACACAACTTCCGAAGAAAAACCGGAACTCGGTTATTTATTGTCGTTGCTTAACGCTATTTCCAAATCGGAAAGGCGCCAGGGCACCCGTGCAATTATTCTTGCATCTGATGGGGAACGTGCGCGGCAGATTGATGAATGGGTATGGGCTATCGGGTATCATGCCGGTATAGAAAGTGCCTGCATTTCCGGAGATGAAGAGATTAAAGAAGAGCTGGCTGCTATATCGGCCGGACCGGTTATTGTTATATCTACTCCACAACGGCTCGCCGAGGTTCTTGAGACAGGCAGGATGGTTTTCCGTGAAGTGGAACAGTTGATTATTGACCAGGCTGAAAATATTGATGACTGGACACCGGTTGAGGTTATTTCCCAGAGAATCATCAACAGTAAATGCCAAAAGGTTTTTGCAGCAGCGAAAGACAGCCAGCAGCTTCGTGAAGCAGAAGAAAAACTGTTGAATGATCCCAAACTCGTAAAACCGGGTGAAAAAGAGGAATCCAGGAAAGCGAATCTAACAAAAGAGATCATAAAAAAAGATCTTACCCAGTACTACATCAATGTACCGCCCCGCTCCAAGATATCCATTCTTATGGCCCACCTTGACGAAAACAAGGAGGATACGGTAGTTATTTTTGCTGCATCACGCAGAACAGCCGACAGACTCTACAAAATCTTGCGAAAAAGCGGCCGGCGAGCTGTAAGTATTCACGATAAGGTAGATGAAAAAACCTTTAAAGAACGATTTGAAATGTTTACAAGCGGAAGTGTGCAGCACCTGATTGTGGGTGAGCTATCTGCTGGTGATATCGACCTGGAACACGCGACAAAAGTGATAAATTACGACGTCCCGGAAGAGGTTGACGAATACAAACTCCGTGCAGAGTTAGTGGGTGATGGCAAGGCAACAAAAATTCTTTCACTGGTTTCAAAACAGGACCGTGGTGACATTAAAGAGATCTGCTCATCACTTGGTTATGCACCCAAGGAGCTTCCGGTGCCTGAAGAGGTGAAAAAGAAACAGTCTCAAAAAAGTAAACCGTCCGGTAATGGCAAGGCCAAAAGCAGCAAGCGTGACCCCGGTAAAAAAAGCAGGAAAAAAGAACGGGCAGACCGAAGAAAGCAGCGCAGAGGCAGCCGGGACAAAGGAAAAGGGAAAGGAAAAAGCAAAAAGAAAGGTTTACCACGGCCTACATTTGATCAGCTGAGCGGGGGACGCAAAGGAAAAGAAAAAGAGGAAAAAAGTGGCGTGATCGGTTTCTTCAAAAAACTTTTCTCTTAGACACAGGTTTTATCAGAACAACAACTTTTTTCACTCACTACTTTATTAAAAGTCTGTGTTCATATCTTTGAAGGCCTGTTTTGTATCGGGCGCGGGCGAGGACCAAAGGCTCACAAGCCAGGTGGCCAGCAGTCCTGCAAAAAATCCGGGAACAAGTTCATACATTAACTCGCTGAGAACCGGCATGAAGTACCACGTGATTGTAACTGATGTACCTGATAGTAGACCGGCTATCACTCCCGTGCGGGTAGTCCCTTCCCAGTATAGTGCAAGAATTGATGTTGGGCCGATAGAAGCTCCCAGCCCCGCCCACGCAAACAAGACCAGCCAAAATATGAGATCTTCCGCGAGGTAGCCAAATAACAGAGCAACTGCCACTAACAGAAAAACCACCGCGCGGCTGTACAGCACCAATTTCTTCTGCGGGATTTCTTCTCCTTTTCTGATCAGTTTATCGTATATATCTCGAACCACACTTGAAGCGGCAACCAGGAGCTGGGAATCTGCGGTTGACATGATTGCCGCAAAAATAGAGGCCAGAACAACACCAAAAAGAACAGGATGGAGATGCTGCTGTGCCAATAGCGGAAACAGATTCTCTGTATCTTCTGCGGGTAACATCCCGATTTCGGGAAACCAGGCACGCCCGGCAAGTCCTATAAAAACCGCACCCCAGCCCATAAATACATTCCAGACAGTACCAACGACGGCAGCAGTTTTAAGCTGTGATGAGTTTTCGATAGACATGTATCGCGAGAGAATGTGTGGATTACCCGAAGAGCCAAGGCCTATACCCAGGAACCCTATGGCGGCACCCACCGAAAGTGCAAATGGATCGACGTACATGATATCCATTCGGTTCAGTTCCGCCAGGAGTTCCATCAGACCTCCAAAATTATAGATTGCGATCCAGGGAAGTATAAGCAGGGCAAGAATCATAAATACTGCCTGTACCATATCGGTTAGGCTGACAGCCAAAAAACCTCCCAGGATAGTGTACACAACAACTATCAAAGCGGTCAGCAGTATTCCCTGGTACATTTCCAGACCAAAACCTGATGCAAATGCCTTTCCTCCAGCCACAAACTGCGCAGACACATAACCGATCATAAAAATCAAAAAGATGATAACCAGAATAATCCGCAGCAAACCGTCTTTATCATCAAACCGGGCAGCATAGAAATCGGGAACTGTAATACAGTTACGTGCTTCGGTAAAATTTCTCAGCCGCTTTGCATAAAAAAGAAACAGGAACAGTTCCGCTATCACGTAGCCGAGAACAGCCCAGATAGCTGATGGCCCCATCGAGTAGGCCATACCGGTTACTCCAAGAAGCAACCATGCACTGCGACCCGACACTACCGCAGACAGAGCCACAACAAACCGGTTGACTGTTCGCCCGCCAATAAAATATTCGCTGATGCCCCTGGAAGAAAACCGTGCAGTGTAGCTGCCGATACCAATTAGAACCAGAAGGTAGGCTACAAACGCGGCGATGGCATAACCGTCAGCCGAAACAGCAATTTCAGCCGTTTCATCCATTACCCCGACCCTCCCGGACAGCCAGCCACACAGCAAATGAAATGACAGCTGCCGGTAAAATGAACATTATGAGATAGAAGGAGAACAATTTGAAAAGTTTAAATTAAACTGTAACCACAGGGCAATGGTTCTCGTAGGTTTGCAATGATGTTTTGGTTAATGTCATACTTTTTAAACATAGTACCCCTGTGGTTTTGAACAGCCTCAGGGGTCTTTTTATGTGATCATGGAAAAATCCCCATCCGTTCGTAGATTAATCCTACCTTGTTAATTGCGTTAATGAACGCTGCCGTCCTCAAATCAACGTCAAATTTTTTACGCAGCTCGTTGATTTCGTTATATGAGTTGATCATGGTTTCCTGTAAACCGGAATCAACAAGTTCTTCCTCACCTCCTCCCTGTGCAAGTGTGACAAGTTCCTCTTCTGTAAAATGCCTGTCCGATATTGTTTCAATTACGGAGAGAATCTTTTTATAGCTGTTTTCTTCAAACCGTTTTCCCATGCGTCCAAACCGCACATGTTGTATATTTTTTAGCCACTCGAAATAAGACACCGTAACACCACCTGCGTTAAGATAATTATCAGGAATAATCAGGGAACCGCGTTCCTTCAGGATTTTATGAGCGTTATCAGTTGTGGGGCCATTTGCCGCTTCACCTATGATTTTGGCTTTAATTTTATTGGCATTCTCATCATTAATTTGATTCTCCAGAGCAGCCGGAATCAAAATGTCGCATTCACTTTCCAGAACCGTGCTGCTGTTTTCAAGGGTCGTGGTGCCATCGAATCCGGTTATTCCTCCGGTTTCCTTTTTATAGTCCATCAGCTTTTGCAGGTCAATACCCTTTTTGCTGTAAATGGAGCCGTCAATTTCGGCAACCCCAACCATTATTGCACCGGCTTCAATCATGTATAGAGCTGCGTGATATCCAACATTACCTAACCCCTGGACAACAAATGTTTTACCCTCAATACCATGTTTTAGTCCGAGGCTTTTCATATCCTCTTTATTATCGCAGGCTTCTTTGATTCCAAAATAGACTCCCCGGCCGGTAGCTTCAGTTCGTCCGCGAATCCCTCCCATGCCTATGGGCTTGCCGGTTACACACCCTTCTGCATTGATATCGGTACTCATCTGCCGAAAAGTATCCAGGATCCAGCCCATTTCCTGCGCACCTGTACCATAATCCGGTGCGGGGACATCAATTCCGGGACCGATAAAATTCTTTTTCATAAGTTCAAATGCGTAGCGGCGGGTGATTCGCTCAAGCTCCTGGTTTGAGTACTTCGATTTATCAATTTTAATACCCCCTTTCGCACCTCCAAAAGGAACATCAACGACGGCACATTTATAGGTCATAAGGGCTGCAAGAGCCATGGTTTCATTTTCGCTCACAGTCAAGCTATACCGTATACCGCCCTTCGTGGGAAGTTTATGGTGGCTGTGTTCCACCCGCCATCCTTCAACTACTTCAATTTTTCCATTATCGAGCTCCACAGGAAATATAACATGAAGCACATCGTTGCAAATTTTCATTTGTAAGAGAAGCCCTTTATCGTAGTCGGTGAATGCTGCCGCCTTGTCGAATGCAGCATTTACCTGTTCGTAAAATTTATATCCCTTCATAGCATATTTTTTTAATTAATGGCGTTCGTTGGCTAACGTTCGCAATTATGAAACCCACTTCCAAATTTAAGTAGGAAAGATACTTACAGCGATGATTGCCATATTTCAGACCACTTTTCCGGCGGACCGTTGAGATCCATTACTTTTAATAAAGAGCATGGAATGGACGCCGGCAATGTGCCGGGAAAACCCTGGAACAGTAATTGCAGTTCATCACATGCCTCAAATCCGTAATGCAGGCTGATATGATAATCAAACACCGGCCTGTACTTATCAAGGGCTTCTTTCAACGCGGTCTGCAGACTTTCAGCAGTCTCAGGCGGATAGAGATTGTGTATAAAACGCTGCCAGGGAGCCCGGTTGCACTGAATATGACCGGCATCAAAAGTGAGGTCAGCAGATGTGAGGGAACAAGATTGAAGAGTCTTTGAAATTATATCCGGTAGAAAATCTCCCTCAAGCCGGCCAAGAGTGATATGAGGTGAAATGGGTGGGGAGTGAAACTGCCTGGAGAGATAAGAATTTGCCCGCTGATAGTACTCACAAACACAGGGTGTGGGACAGAGCCATAGCACCTTTCCGCGTAATGATGGCAGTGAGGTGGAGTTTATTGGCATCAGATCGGAAACCCTGGGGTTAATTTGCCTGGGCTGAATCTTTGTGTTCCTGTTCGAAACTGAATACGTTGAACAGGAAAAGAAATGCAATAGAACCCAGGGCGGCGTAAGTTAGCGGTGCAAATACATTAAGGACAACCATTGTAACTCCAATAATAACGGAGCCAACTGCACCCCAAAGCACATTACCAACCAGGCCGATTCCACGCTTCATCATCACAAGGTCTATGACAAATCCAACCAGCAAGCCGATTGAAATTAGCCAGTATATCGTTACCCCGTTTAATTCTTCCATCTGTAAAATCGTTATCTTTACTCAAAGTTTATATGACGCACTAAGGTACAAAAAATGATGTTTTGATGCGTCATTGTGTTTTTAAATTTTCTGCCGGAGGTTTGTCCATTGATTCGAAAAATAATTCACGTAGATATGGATGCATTTTATGCGTCTGTTGAGCAGCGGGATCATCCCGGGTATCGCGGAAAACCTGTTGTGGTAGGCGGATCACCGCAGGGGCGTGGTGTTGTGGCGGCAGCAAGTTACGAAGCCCGCAAATTTGGAATTCACTCCGCTATGCCCGCGTCACGGGCAGTTAAAATGTGTCCGGCCGCAATCTTTGTGAAACCGCGTTTTGACGTATATAAAGAAGTTTCAGAGACCATCCGCGAACTGTTTTTCGAATATACCGACCTCGTAGAACCGCTCTCCCTGGATGAGGCGTACCTTGATGTGACCCAAAACCATATAGATAATCCATCCGCCACATTGATTGCACGCGAGTTAAAAGAAAAGATCAAATCAGAAACCGGGCTGATTGCGTCTGCCGGGGTGTCCTTTAATAAATTCCTGGCTAAAATCGCATCAGATCTGGATAAACCTGATGGACTGAGTATTATCCATCCGGATGAAGCTGAAGCATTTATTGAACAGCTACCTATTGGTAAATTTTACGGCGTGGGTAAAGCCACGCAGCGAAAAATGGAGTCTTTTGGAATTCGGACAGGTGCCGATTTGAAAGAGTGGGATGAAGTGGACCTGGTAAAACGATTTGGGAAATCAGGCCACCATTACTACCGGATTGCGAGGGCGATAGATAATCGTGAAGTGAAATCGCACCGGACCCGGAAATCTATCGGAAAAGAGCGGACCTTTGCCGACGACGTATCGGATTTAGAATGGATCCGGGAGTTTTTACAAGAATTGTCCGGAAAAATTAGTGAATCAATGAAAAAATTGAATGCTACCGGTAAAACCATTACGCTGAAGGTTCGCTATAAAAATTTTGATACGGTTACCCGAAGCTATTCACACCCGCAGTTTATCCACCGTTCGGAAGATATTGCAGAGACAGCCTTTCACCTTTTGGATGAGACAGAAGCCGGGGTAAGGGAGGTACGGCTTTTGGGAATATCTGTATCCTCGCTGAATCTTCATGAGGGCGGTGCCTTTGGTGAGCAGCTGGAAATACCATTTCGAAAACCGTTTTAACGGTATGTATACAAAACTCAATGAAACTAAACAATTGAATAAAACAAACTGCAGATGGATCCGCTGACACACGGAGTGGTAGGGGCGATGGCGGCTGTTCCTTTTTCTGAACCGGAATTCCGCAGAAAAGCCGGGCTGATCGGCTTTGGCTCAGCGATGCTGCCGGATATCGAAGCGCTGATTATGGTACCGGGTGATCCGCTTTTCAATCTTGAAATTCACCGACAATTTACACATTCGCTGATATTTATACCGTTTGGTGCACTATTGGCAGCCACACTTTTTTGGTTTGTATTCAGAAAACAGCTCTCTCACAAAAAAATATACAGTTTTGCCATCGCCGGCTATGGAACTCACTGGTTTATGGATTTAGTGACCAGCTACGGTACTGAAATATTCTGGCCGTTTGTGGATACACGATATTCACTGAACATTGTCTCTGTTGTGGATCCGGTTCTCACATCTGGGTTGCTGCTATTTGCCGGTTTTGCCCTGGTAAAAAACAAACAGACGTATATTTTTGCCGGAGGGGTATGGCTTACTTTGCTATTCTGCCACGGAATGGTGCAGAACAACCGGGCAGAACGGGCCATGAAGATACATGCAGAAAACCGAGGTCACGAGATTGAGAGTTTTGTAGTGAAACCTACCATCGGTAATCAGCTACTGTGGCGTGTAACGTACATCAGTGCGGAACGTGTATATACCGACGGCGTGAGGACAGGTTTGTTTTCTCCACTTAAATACTATAACGGCGAATCTGCCGAGCTGATACATCCGGAAAAAGAGTTTACCGGTATACAAAACTCACGGCTGTATGATGATCTGCTGCGGTTTTCCAAAATGTCGGAGGGGTACCTGGTTCGTCACCCTGAACAGCCGGAGGTGATTGGCGATGCGCGATACTCGATGTTACCAACCTCCATGATTCCGCTTTGGGGAGTGAAAGTGGATCGTTCCAGCCCGGCAAGTCATACAGAATTCCTCTATTTCAGGGATTCGGGTGAAGCAGTGCGGAATGCCTTTATTGATATGTTAACGGGCCAGGAGATGAAAGAAGACACATAGTCTGAACCTTAAGAAGACTCTAATGGGATTTTAGTGATAAGTCCCTGATTTTTGTATCGAAACAATCGATGAAAGTCCGGTATAACAACGGCTTCAAATATAGAGAAGAAAGAGAATCATCGGTTTACCTGAAATCAGATTTGTTTAGTTATGACTATTTTAAGTTTTATGTTGGTGTTAATTACACTGTTATCTATCTGGGCCACAATAGACCTATTCTCAGAGATTCGGAAGGGCGATAAATTTGAGCTTTGGTGGGTTTTTATTTTCCTGCTTTTTCCATTTGTGGGCCCGTTGATTTATTTTCAGTATAAGTATTAACCTGATGTTTGCGCTACCAAAAGCGGAGAAATAATTGGGTGCTTCATCCACATTACTGAACTGTTCAGGCCGCAGGTAATCAAGGGGCCAGTTTTTTATTCTTCCTCCTGAATTCAGGGATCAATGTATACAAAATATAAAAGAGGGTAACCGGCAAAAGTCCATAGAACACTCCGTTAAACACCCACGCTGTATAACTGCTGGAAATGGATTCATAATAGAGGTAAAAGAGATAAGCTATATAGCACAGAAATAAAATAGCTCCCTCAAAGCGGTCGATAATTTTACCTGTAAAAAAGAAGGGCAGACAAAGAACGGTAATCCCCATCAAAACCAGATAATCCACCCTGAGGAGTGATTCCTGAACCGGAATCCCGGCGATAAACAGGCCGGAAATTCCAATCACGGATAATATATTCAGGATGTTGCTTCCAACAATACTTCCTACTGCCAGATCTTTTTCACCCCTACATGCGGCAAATATCGACATAACGATTTCAGGCAGTGATGTCCCGATTGCCACAATCGTCAGGCCAATTACAAGCTCACTTACACCCGCCATTTCGGCAAAAATTGTAGCAGAATCAACCATCCACCGGGCCCCTGCAATAAGAAATATTAGTCCAAGTATGGATAATAAGCCGTTCGTCCACGGCGACCCCGCCTCCAAAACCTGTTCATCAGTCAGTTTTGCCTTACCACTAAAACGAACCAGCGCATAGAGGTAAACAGCCAGGCATAGTACCAGTAACATGCACTCCCAAAACGTCAATATCTTGTTTATGGACAATATGATAAGCAGGAGTGTTGCGCCAATCATGACCGGCAGGTCAAAACGGATCAAATTTTTATGAACCTGAAGCGGTATAATGAGCGCTGAGAGGCCGAGAATCAACAGTGTATTAGTTAGGTTACTCCCAATTACATTACCCATTAAGATATCCGGCTCGTTGCTTAAACCAGCTTCAATACCTACAGCGAGTTCCGGAGCACTTGTTCCAAACGCAACAACCGTCAGGCCAATAACCAATTTAGAAACTCCCAAAGAAGCAGCCAGCCTGGATGCGGAGCGAACCAGAATTTCAGCTCCCCATATCAACAAAGCAAGGCCGGTAATAAACCAGATAGCAGGTATTGTCACGCTTTACACAGTAAATTTAGTTGATTGTCAGAGATTCGAAAAGTAGATTGTGAATGTAAGCAGGATTATGACCAAAATCTTTACACTCAAGCGGATTGAAATGGTACGATATATAATTATTCCACTCGCACTTTTAGGACTTTTGTTCCAGCTACCTGCATGTTCATCTTCCGGAGAGATTGCTTCTGGTGAGCAGGAATTACAAACAGTTGACGAACATGAAGATAAACCTGAGACAATCTCCGTACCGGGCATCAGGAATCTTAATAGTTCAGTACCGCTTTACAGCCATTTGCGAAAACTACCCGGCGTTATGGTAAGCACATCCGGTGGGGCAACCCAGGTCCGGCTAAGAGGCGTTAACACTATTGCCGGTAATAACTCTCCTCTGTACGTAATAGACGGCGCAAGGATTGGCTTTAACTACTCAGCTGCCTCATCCAGTGTTTCGGTTGACGAGATTGACTATATCAATGTTCTGAAGGGAACAGATGCAACTCAGCGATATGGCGGAGACGGTACAAGTGGTGTTATAGAGATTTACACCAGAAAAGGGTAATGTAACTGTGCCT
>JAWLEH010000022.1:36833-39772 GCA_041686215.1 Balneolaceae bacterium
ATGTTCTGAAGGGAACAGATGCAACTCAGCGATATGGCGGAGACGGTACAAGTGGTGTTATAGAGATTTACACCAGAAAAGGGTAATGTAACTGTGCCTTTTACGTCAGAACAGATAAACCGGCTACCAGTACTTTAGTCGGGAAACTGTGCCGCAGCAGCTCTTCGGCACTGCTATTATCAAGTTTATTGCAGCGATCATCTTCAACTATTTACAAGGGGATATAAAGGCTTTAATATAGGTCGGACTCTGCTTCTTATCTTCAAACAGACCCGATACTGATACTCAGTACTTAATACAGCGGGATTCATAAAATGAACAGTTACAGGAAACTACTTTGTGCGTAAACACTACTCCGAGAATAGACACAAATCTTTCATTAAGTATTTTTAATAAAAGCATTTTCCCTGTGAAATGGATACGTGCATTTTGCCACAACAGAAAAAAACAGGTTATAGTAAAAATAAAGCCGGATTTTCTATTAAGATTCTGGTCACCCGAGTATTATTAGTGATACCTCTAAGCTTTAAAAAATGGGAATAAAGAAGCAGATATAAATTGCGGAACTTTAAGGAAGACAAGCCGTAGAGAAATATCGAAATAATTCAGCGAGTATTCATACATCTAAATTAAAACTTCCAAATATGTTTTTAGATAATCATATGGTACTTTTGTACAAATTCGTGTGAGAAATTCACCATGTTCTCCGCCTATTATCACAGGATAAAACAGAGCAAATGTATAGGGCTGGGATTCATGTATAATTAATTAATACTTAAAAACAGATGGCTATTTTAATATGAAGAAATTCATACTACTTTTATTCATACTCTCAATAGTTTCTACAGTATCTCTTTACTCTCAATCGGCCAGCGGTGACTATACAGCCGGCGAAGAACGATTTAATCGTTTAAGCGCATCAGTATATGGCGGTTACATATTTGGAGAGGCCAATCGCGGACAACAAATATTTGCCAGCCGTTTCAATGTAGTTTCTGAACCGACATGGGCTGCCGGAACCGATTTGAGATACGCTCTCACTCCGTTTTGGTCTATCGAGGGCGGGTATCGATATTCCTATCTGGAGGGTGTGGGATTTGAAACCACAGTGCACACTGCATCAATTAAGAACACTTTTAATCTGAACCGTTTTTACCGGTCAAATCGCCTTTCAGAAGTATTAAACCCTTATATAACACTTGGTGTTGAACAAGATATTTTTGATGCTCAGGGCCCCGATGCTGAGTTCAGCAGGAGTGAAGCAAGCTTGATCGGCGGTCTTGGCCTGGCTGTTCGCGCATCAAACCGGGTTGAAATATTTGCTCAGCATGAAATAAAACTATCATCAAATCGTCTTGATTTGACAGACCGCGGCTATCCATACGATCAGATCGGAATGGCTTCAGGCGGGATACGGCTCCATTTTGGTAAAAAAGGGCAAAAACCTTTGAACCTGTCCCCGGCAACACGCCCGGTTTCAGTTACAGAATTTGAATCGTTCGACAATTACGATGACCGTCTTGATGAACTTGAACGAAAAGTTGAGGTGTTAACAGAACGTGTCGACTCCCTCGAAAACCGGACTGATCAGATGGACAGGGATCATAACGAGAAATTTAATGACTTGTTTGCACTGATTGATTCTCTCCAGGCAAGAACAGACTCCCTGGAAAACTGCATGTGTTTATCAGAAGAGGATCTTGCAAACATGGATGGCGCCGATACTGATGAGCGGGAATTAAGACGAAATGTGCCCGCAGGCCATTACGTACAGGTATTTGCAACGCAGGAATATGAAAGTGCCGAACAGATACGAAACAGGTTCAGAGAACTTCTTGAAGGACAACTGGATGATACTGAAGATGAAGTATTTATAATTCAGAGACGTCAGTTTTACGAAGTACTGATTGGAACATTTGAACAGTTTTCAGCCGCACAACAGATACTCCCGCCTGCCGTTCAGGAATTGTCTGATTCTTTTATTATTACGTTTCCGCGGCCAGCAAACCTGCAGGAACAGTATGAAGGAACCGTCATTATTCATGATAATTAGGAATTAAACATCACCTTCATGGAATTAGGAAAACAAAAGGCAGTTGTTACAGGTGCAAGCCGAGGGATCGGCCTCTCCATATCTAAAGCGCTGACTGAGAGTGGAGTGCAAGTTGCCGGCTGGAGCCGTACACCTCCGGCGCATTTCAAACACAGTAATTTTCATTTTGTAGAGACGGATTTAACCAAAGAACCATCCGTAGAAGATGCTTATAAGACGACGAGGCGTCTACTTGGAGATGAGATTTCTGTACTGATTAACAATGCCGGTGCAGGTTACCGTGGCCGGATGGAAAATATGCCTTCAGATGAATGGAAGAGACTTTTTGACCTGAACGTGCATGGGATTTATTACACAACAAAAAGAATCATCCCCGGAATGAAATCCCGCGGG
This sequence comes from Balneolaceae bacterium, assembly GCA_041686215.1. Classification (GTDB taxonomy): domain Bacteria; phylum Bacteroidota; class Rhodothermia; order Balneolales; family Balneolaceae; genus SW132. The sequence goes on from JAWLEH010000022.1 coordinate 39,280, forward strand.
GAAGGACATATTATTAATATATCTTCCGGCGCAGGGACAAACGGTATAGCTGAAATGAGCGCCTATTGCGGAACCAAGTTTGCCGTGGTTGGAATTACAGAATCTCTTCACCAGGAACTTCGGGATTTTGGAGTAAAGGCAACCTGTTTATCCCCGGGATCCGTAGACACCGGGTTTTCCAGCTCGAAGAAAAATAAGCTGAAACCTGATGATTTAGCGGCTTCAGTCATTCATATTCTTTCATGCCCCCAAAATTTTCATTATACAGATCTCCAGGTTCGCCCACTTCAACCATAGTTTAGAATATCGTAGAGATAAAATAATTTCGATTATGGCATAAAACTATTTTGTCCGAATGAATAAGCTTCTTATCTTTGCCTCCCTGTAACAAGCAAGGGCGCTTAGCTCAGTTGGTTTAGAGCATCTCGTTTACACCGAGGGGGTCGGGGGTTCGAATCCCTCAGCGCCCACACCCGTAATAAAAGCCGCTGAA
>JAWLEH010000122.1:0-9735 GCA_041686215.1 Balneolaceae bacterium
GCCGCGTCGGTTGCCATGGTAGTTGCCGTGTGGATCGGGTATTCGTAACAGTTTCTTGGTCCAACCAACGTCATCGCGGACTTTCCCATAGGGATCCCTGCGGGGGATCCGCGATCTCCCATCTATGCAAAGCGTGGAGTGTTGCCCGTGGCAGAACCTAAGGATGAAGAGGCGATGCCGATGTGGGATTTTATTGAGCAGGAAGAACAGACCCGCATGGTAGCCACCGGGCTGGAATATTTTCTGTTTACGATAGGGTTTTTCACGCTGATGATCGCGGGGGTGGGTGTGGCCAACATAATGTTTGTAGTTGTGAAAGAGAGAACCCGCGAAATCGGTCTGAAAAAAGCGATTGGTGCGAGAAAGGTTCACATTATCAGTCAGTTTTTATTCGAAGCGATCTTTATATCTCTGCTTGGCGGCCTCATCGGGCTGGGGATTTCTACAGCGATTGTGGAGTTCGTACTTTCGCTGAATATGACAGAAGGTGCCGGAGAATTCCTTGGGAGCCCGGAAATATCGACCTTATCCGTGATGGTTCCCGGCGGCGTACTTATCATGATTGGGGTGCTTTCCGGAATCTTTCCGGCGATAAAAGCTGCGCGAATGAACCCGGTAGAGTCGCTTCGGTACGAGTAATATTCTGCAAAGTTATTTAAAGTTTCTTGAATTCAGCCTGAGATTTCAGTTGATTATTGGATCCGGTTGTACCAGGTATGTATAACAGATCTTTATCCATGGTTGATGAAATTTTTCTCTCACTCTTTGCTATTACCTTCATCGTTGCGCTGATTGCATTTAGCCTTTATGGCTATTTGCTTGTTCAGTTGCTGAAACATCATTCCGAAAAATACAACCCTAAAACCGCCGGGGAGTTCCTCCTTTTTTTATGGCAGCTCCTGGTATTTTATATTCACCGGGCGATGTCAGGAACTCTCGGAATCAATAAGGGAGATAAGCTTTCGTTTATTGAGAATCATGATCGTGATGTACGTCGGGCTGAGGCAGAGCAGAAAAAACTTCTGAAAGTATATCGCCTGTTCTCTGCTGCTTATCTACTCTTCTTTTTTCTGATTTTAAGCCTCATGGTAACACTTATATACATGGTGGCAGGTCCTTATTTGTGATTATAAAAAGGGGATCTACAGGAATTCTTGTGTTTGCGTTTTTTTTTAATCGCCATGACGCACTCAGATACGGCATCTCCATAATCTATTACAACCCGGTCTTTTAAAATGTATGGAGATCCCGGCTCAAAGGCCGGGATGACTTTCGCAGAGCTTATTACCCACAAGAATTCCTGTAGATCCTAAAAAGGTTCTAAACCAACTCCTTTCAAAATTTCAAAAAACTACCTTAAACACCTTTTAAAAGTGTTTGTAATGCTGCATTCATTATGTTGGTTACCGGAAAAGCTTCTTGTTCTGCCTTCCAATTCACCCCGTCCCAAAACGGAGCTGGTTTATATACCGCCGAAAAGATCAACGCCATTTTGCGGAACTTGAGCCGCATGTTTGAAGGTAAGATTCTGATGATTTGGGTCTGAAAGATCAGATTTAATGGTTGTTGATGTCCGATTCCCGCCTGGAATGCCTCTTATCCGGGTTCTCCTCAACCGAACTTTGCCAGCCGGTGATTGAGAGAATAAGACGTTCGGCAATAGTCATTTCACTCATTTCATCTGCTATAAATGCGGCCCGGGCCGGGTAATCAGTAATGATTCCATCTACGCCCATATTGATCATCGAAGCGATCTGGCCGGAGCTGTTTGTTGTCCATGCATAAATTTTAATACCCTGATCCCGTGCGCGATTTATCAGTTCTCCTGAAATTTGCTGGTGTTGAACGGCTATGTACCCAACGGGCAACCGTGTAAGATTTCCAATTGAAATTGCGGAGATATACCCGGTTTCCAGATCAGGTTCCATGCCGTACAGTTCATTAATTGGATCAATCTGAAGCGAGGCAATCGATACCTGGTCCTTCATTCCTGTATTGCGTACAATCTCCAGCACTTCTCTTGAAAGCCGCGGGTCGAACTCGTAATATTTGAGCTCAATCATAAAGTTAATCCGGTCTTTTCCATGCATGAGCATCTCTTTGAGAGTAGTAATTCTGCGTTCTTCCGGCAGTATACCTGAATCAGGAATCTGAACAAGCGGCCGTATATCAGAATACTGTACGTTTTCAATCCTGCGCGGATCACGGGCCATTCTCATCATGTCCCGGTCGTGGAATACAATCACGGTACCATCCGCTGTTCGCATCACGTCTATCTCGGCAACCCCGGCACCCTGGTCGATAGCCCGATCAAGGGCCGCAATTGTATTCTCCGGTGCGGGTGGGGGACCGGCGCGGTGTGCAATGATTGTAGTATCCTGCTTGTCGTGAAGGGTGTTGATACTGATGGCACCGATACCGAAGCCCGAAACGGCAAGTATAATCATGGCGATTGCAGCCCGCATAGGTGAGTAGTACCGGTCAAACCCACTGGAAATGGCAGATTTCAACTGGTGATATCCTGGGGCGGGTGGAGCTGTTTCATGTAACCTTGTGTCTTCATGGTAAAATTTAGTAATCAGCACAGACACAATTGAAAATCCAAGAAAGCCAATAACGCTTTTAATAATCTGTGAAAGAAGAATGTAAACACCTGCTATAGACGAAATTGTACGTGGCCCTGAGACAAACGGTGACACTTTATCTATCGCAAAGGTAGTGGCAGAAAGTAGTATCAGGTCCGTTAACAGCAGTAGTAAAAACCAGGCTGAGACCGCGAATCCCAGTATTTTAAGAATAGAGACAGATTGCCGCCCCATAAGGTCCCAGGAATTTTTTACAGCTTTACGGATTGTAATATTGCAATCCAAAAATGCAGGTAGGGCTACGGAAGAACGCGCTAATACATAGAGTACGAACCCTCCTGTGGCAAACAACCAGATGCCGGCAGTAATGAGGGCGGCTGTCCATTCAGTGGGCGTTGCCTCAAGGTAATAGTTGATATCCTGTCCGCTTAAAAATATCAGGTAGATCACACCCACTCCTGAAAGTATAAATGAAGATATTGCCAGGGCAACTGCCATTGTGAAGATGGATAGACGGAACAGCTTTGGAGTGACAGGCAGAATTTCAAGTGCCAGTTGCTTTACGGTGATGGGATCCTCTTTCATATGGCAGGTTACGATCTGGAAAATACCTGCAAATCGGGTTACAGATGCAACAATTCCAAGTCCGCCGAGAAGCAGGATGTATGTGAGACCGGTTGGTGTGAATATCCAGGAAAGTATCTCCTCATTACTCACCGCAAGGCGGTCGCCGCGAATAAACCCCCATTGGATCAGTGCCGAGGTCAGGGGTACGACAATAATTGTGAGCACAATCCACACGAGGAAAGTCCACAGTGCCAGTGGTTTCCAAAGCTGGAGTGTACGGCTCCAGGCTGAGCGTAATTTAATGTCGAACAGGAGATGTCGTAAAGCCATGGCCAACAAAATAATGAATATTACCAGACATCCATTAGTGCCGTAACGAAGTCTTCACAGGAATATCTGAGGCACAACACCACCGTGGGTTAGCTATTGGCCAAGCAGCGGCATATCCTGCCAAACCAATAAATACAAAGAATCGCACCGGGATTTGAAGGTATTTTTCTCACATTTCTTTTCCAGTTCATAGCAACCATTTGCTAATATGAGATGCTTTCACAGTGCAGATGTATAATTATCAGAAACAAAAAAAGCCCGGACAAATAAGTTCTGTCCGGGCTTAGTATTTAGATAACTATTAAACTGAGTTCGATTCTTAAATTAGTCGGTTATCACCTAAATCAGTACAAAAAGGACGTTAGTAAAGGTGATTCATCAACAATTCTGTCATGCCACGCCCCGGCGTGGCATCTCCTGTCTTTGTCAAGATTAGAAGATCACGCATTAAGTGCGAGATGACGTCCTTTCTGAACTGCTTTCGCCATTTTTTAAATCGAACTCAGGTTATTATATCTGAAGCATCTGATTCACTATTACTTAATCAGCATCATTTTTCGGGTAATGTTTGTTGATCCGGTATCCAGTCGATAGAGGTACATACCACTTGAAAGCTGGGAAGCATCAAAATTCACCGTATAAGAGCCGGCAGCCTGTTCGCGGTCTATCAATGTTGCCACTTCACGACCTACCATATCATAGACTTTTAGCTCAACATCTGCCTGATTAGGGAGCGAGTAAGTGATATTTGTTGCCGGGTTAAACGGGTTGGGGAAATTCTGTTCGAGCTCCACACTTCGTGCGATTTCAGGCTCAGTTTCAGAAGATGTAACCACACCCCGTTCAATCGTTACAGATGAACCGGTTCCGGCTTGCAGTCCGCTTCCGTCGGAAGCAACAGCGCGGTGCCAAATTGTGGCTTCGCTTTCAACTTCAACTCCAAGATCATCAAGAAGGCTGTCTACAGCTCCAAGAGTTAGTGGTAGTGAGGTTTCGCTTCCGGCGGAAGCCGAAAATATTGCATCTTCAAAGTCTCCCTCACCGTCGCCATTGAGATCAAGAGCTATTTCCCACATATAAACGACAGGATCGCCATTTGCATCTTCAGATGAAGTCCATTCGGGTTCAAATGCTTCTTCACTTTCGCCCTCTACAGTTATTTCTGCGCCATCATCCGGGAAAGTGATTTCAGGTGCAGTTTCGGGGGCTACATTTGGTGCAAGAAGAATCTGCCCGCGAACTTCTCCGTCCGGGTTATCTTCAGAGTGCACGTTCACGTACAGGCCCGCGGTTACGAGCAGTCCGATGTCGTCAGAAACGTCGAATGTATTGTCGGTGGCACTGTATGTTCCCGCTCTCGCGTCTGTCTCGCTATCCAATTCGGGGGATAGCGTGTAAAGAACGTCACCGTTCTCACCGGCTGCCGCGCCGTGGATATGAGATCCTGCCGAGGCGATATTATCACTTTCGAGCCCGCTGAAACTACCGGTTGCAGTAAGTATACCATTTCGAAATTCAAACGCAAGGCCACCCTGAGCGCCTGTCATCACAGGTTCTACTTCAGAAAGTCCTGTCAATGAGGTCGTAAAGTAATGCTGGGCAAGCGGTACTACCTGTCCTCGAATTTCGCCGCCGTTAAAATCTGTGCTGTGGATATTCGCATACAAAGACCGGTTTACCAATAGTCCTACCTGGTCGTTGGTAAGAGTAGATTCATTATTGGCAGGAAGATAGCTTCCACCCTGTGAATCTTCATCCAAATCGGGCGTCAGGGGGATTTCTACCCCGCCATTTTGGCCTGCAAGACCTGCGTGGAGGTGTGAGCCGATGTCAGCATTGTAATCAAGACAACAAAAAGAGCCTGTGGTATTAATCGTGCTTGTTTCAGCATACCACTCAACCATTACTGCACCCGTGGCCTGACTTGCGTTTTGCGGGATTTCATTCATCCCGGAAAGCGGTGCGTAAAAATAGATATTGGCTTCCGGCACAACCTGTCCTCTGATTTCACCGCCTGGGTAATCGGTCGTATGAATATTCAGGTAGTGGCCGCGATTACTCAGCGTTGTTACGATCTCTGGTGCTACATCCTCGAACGTGTTATCTTCGGCAAGAAATTCACCGGAGCGGTTATCATCAGCAAGAGTTGGGGTAAGTGAAATCTCGACTCCACCGTTTTCTCCTGCATACCCGGTATGTAAGTGAGCTCCGCTTCCTGTTTCTCCAACTTCGGTGTAATCACTTCCAAGACCGCTAAAAGAGCCTGTTACAATTAGATCTGAACCATCATATTCGAGTGATAAACCGCCCTGAGCAGTGCTGGTATTTGATGGAACTTCATGGCCACCTGATGCATATGCCTGGAAGTAGGTCTTGTCGGCGGGTAAAATCTGCCCGCGCAATTCACCGGAGTTATACTGTTCAGAGTGAATGTTCACATAAAGCTGCCGGTTTTGAAGAGCTTCGATCTGATCTGAAGTGAGTGTCTCTGTCTGGTCAAAAGATCCGGCTGTATCTCCGTCTGATAAACTTGGGTTGAGTGTGATTTCCACACCTCCGTTCTCTCCGGTGTATCCAATATGGATATGAGCTCCTGTTTCTGCAATCGGTTCAAGCGGTGAAGAGAGGCTCTCAAAAGAACCGGTAATGGTTAGCTGATCTCCGTTTAGCTCAAGCTCTACGAGTCCGCTGCCGGTAGTAAATACCGGGGAAACTTCATTTGCACCGCTTAAAAATGCGCGGTACTGTTCGCTTTCACCATTCTGGGCGAATAGTGATCCTGCTGTCGAAAAAATAATCAGCAGTGCAAAAGCAACAATTGCTGAATATCTAAATAGTATGTTTTTCATCATATAGAAATAGAAGTGTGTTATGGTTTATGACTTGTACAAAGTCTATTCTTTAATATTAATATAAATTATACCTTAGGAGTTCCTTAATTTCAACTATTCGTAATCATTTACTGATTCTTAAATTTTTATCAGAATTAACTATCTTCTTTTGCATTTTTCGTTCAAGGTAAAAAGAACATTCATTCTTGATCCCGGAAGGCAACACCCTGAGTGGAAGTATTGATTTCAATTGTATGTTCAACAAGCGTTATAAATCTTATTTACTATGAAAATCAGCTTCCTGCGGTACTTGTTCGCCATTTTATTGCTGGGTGCCGGGATCAACCATTTCCTGAATCCAGAACTTTACTACCCGCTTATTCCACCTTGGCTCCCAAATCCCTGGCTGCTTAACTTGCTTAGCGGTTTGCTTGAAGTGCTTTTTGCCGTTGGATTGATGACAAAATCCTTGCGTAAAATCTCAGCATTGGGAATCATAGGGTTGATGATCCTCTTCATCCCCGCACATATTCACCACATTCAGATGGACGGCTGCGTATCTGATGAGATCTGTATACCTGTGTGGGCGGCCTGGATCCGCCTGGTAATCCTCCAGCCTTTATTAATCGTTTGGGCATGGGCGATCAGAAAATAGAACAGATACACCGGCAGGCTATTGAAATTTGATCAATTTCAGTTTATCATGGCTCGCGATGATCGTAGTATGTCATTAGACAAACCCTCAACGAACTGCAATTTTACATGGACGAACCCGGTAGTTATTTATGTAGAACAGACGATCTGTTTGCTGCCATTAAACAGGCGGTTGTAGTTTGTAAAATGCTTCCCTTCTTTAGATAAAGCCTTTTACTGAACTCCACCCGCTGCTAACAAGGGACCGTTTTAAAGAGGAGTATCAGTATGGAAAAAGAAAAGCTTTTAGAACTTTTGGAACCTCAGGCTTCCGGGGAGATTCTGGATGTAATTCGGGATGAGGTAAGTGAACTGCACCCAGCTTCACTTGCCGACCTGATGGATGAATTTGACGATGAGGATATCCTGCCCATCTTCAACACGCTCGACCTGGATCAAAAGGTAGCTGTATTTCATCATCTCAGTGATTCTACACAGCAGCATTTGGCAACCGTAATGAAATTCAAGCGGCTGGTTAAACTGGTGTCGCTGATGTCTCATGATGATCGTGTTGATCTTTTACAAAATCTTGACGAAGAACTGAGTGAAACGGTTATTCGCTCACTTGCCAAGGCGGAACGCGAAGATATACTCCGACTTAGTAATTACGAGGAAGGAACTGCGGGGGCCGTGATGACCTCTGATTACGTGTGGGCCTACAAAGATAGCTCGGTGCGGGAAGCCATAAAAAAAATCAAACGGGAAGCACCTGATAAAGAGACGATCTACACGATTTATGTTCTGGACGAAAATCGTGAGCTTGTTGGTTTCGTTTCCCTACGTGAGCTGATGCTTGCCACACTTAATGACAAGCTTGAGGACCTGATGACCACTGACCTCGTGAGTGTAAGGGCGACCGATAGTCAGGAAACGTCGGCCGAACTTCTGTCAAAATATGATTTGATTGCCATTCCGGTACAGGATGAGGCGGGCCGCCTGCTTGGGATTATCACCTTTGATGATGTGATGGATGTTCTGGAAGAAGAGGCCACAGACGACTTTCATAAAATGGGTTCGGTCAGCCTGGGCAAAATGTCTCTGGCGGATGCCTCAGTATGGGCGATGATTTCTAAACGCGTGCCCTGGCTGTTGATCCTGGTATTTATGAATATTTTTTCCGGTGCAGGAATCGCCTATTTCGAAAGTACGATTGAAGCCCTTGTTGCCCTGGTATTTTTTCTGCCCCTGCTGATTGACAGTGGCGGTAATGCCGGATCACAGGCAGCAACCCTGATGGTACGGGCCCTGGCAACCGGCACCGTTCGGATGAAAGACTGGTTCAGGCTTTTGGGTAAAGAGATCTTTATTGCACTGGGTGTTGGCCTGATAATGGCTGTTGCCGTATCGGGGATTGGTTTTTATCGCGGCGGAGTTGAAGTGGCTGCGATCGTTTCTGCCACCATGATTATTGTGGTACTCTTCGGAAGCCTTGTCGGAATGTCCCTGCCGTTCGGGCTTCAGCGATTTAACCTCGACCCTGCCACCGCTTCGGCACCTCTTGTCACCTCAATTGCAGACATTGGCGGCGTGCTGATCTATTTCAGCATCGCCACCTGGTATCTCGGCTTGTGAGAAACAGGTTTTAACCCGTTTCGTTTTGAAACTCACTTCACCGGAGGTCACTCAATTTCCGGACGAAAGTCCTGTTGCGGTTCGGGCCGGTTATCGAGTATTTCCTCGATGGAATCTATCAAATCATCCGTCAGTTGATCCTCAACCTCAACAGCTTTCATGTTCTGGCGTACCTGTTCCGGTTTGGATGCTCCGGTAATCACCGTACTTACATCATTATTTTTTAAGCACCAGGCCAGTGCAAGATTAGGCATACTAATTCCCGCATCATCGGCAAGATCAGCCAGTTGGCCTACTTTTTTGAGCCGGGTTTTCCCCTCCTCACTGTCGAGGAGTGATTTTTTCAGCCATTCGTACTGTTCCATAGACAAGCGGCTGTCTTCGGGAATTCCGTCGTTGTATTTGCCGGTCAGCAGCCCGCTTGCAAGAGGGCTCCAGATTGTAGTTCCCAGCCCGATGTCATCGTAAAGCGGCTTGTACTCCTTTTCTACCTTTTCCCGGTGGAACATATTGTATTGGGGCTGTTCCATCAAAGGAGGCCGTAAGTGATTCTCCCGCGCAACCCGATATGCCTCGCGAATCTGGTCGGCACTCCACTCACTGGTCCCCCAGTAAAACGCTTTTCCGGAACGAATGACCTGGTCCATCGCCCTCACCGTTTCCTCAATAGGTGTGTGCAGGTCTGGCCGGTGGCAGAATATCAGGTCTACGTAATCAGTCTGCATTCGTTTAAGTGCTGCATTCGTACCCTCAATGATATGTTTAAATGAGAGGCCGGCGTCATTTGGGCCGTTTCCGCCCCAAAATATTTTTGTAGAGAGCACGAGGTCAGATCGCTTCCAGCCGGCTTTTTTGATAACATTTCCCATCATTGTTTCGGATTGTCCGCCAGCATACGCTTCGGCATTATCAAAAAAGTTGACACCCGCATCATAAGCTTCTTTCATACAGTCGTATGCAACTTGTTCATCCACCTGGTCGCCAAATGTGACCCAGGAGCCAAATGAGAGTGCTGAAACTTTCAATCCTGAACGTCCTAAATTTCTGTATTTCATGGAGTTTGATTTGTTTTGGTTAGGTTTATTGGCAAAACGTGAAACTGGTACGCAACGTTCTTTTTTTAGGCAGGCTCAATTAAATCATTTGAGGGCCAGGGA
>JAWLEH010000123.1:0-9572 GCA_041686215.1 Balneolaceae bacterium
TAACATGTATTTCTCTTAAGGGCTTTCAGCCCTGGAATCTGCCGAATAGTAAACGAATTATCTAATTCCTGCAAATCAAGATCAAAAATAGTCCGGGTATTGTTTATCGGCAGAATCAGAATGTCCAATTAAAAAGCCGATAAAAATTTTTGGGAAATTCTGTAAGGGGTTCCGCTTTTTCCGCTCATACAAGTAAAAGTGTATGAAAGAGAAGAAAATATTGATCCGGCTCAGTGAAGAGATCCGTCGCAGAAATTATAGCTACAGTACCGAAAAAATCTATGCTCAGTGGATTGTTAGATTTGTACGGTTTCATAAGTTTGCTCATCCCAAATCGCTATCCGAGGAAGATGTTGTAGCATATCTCAACCATCTGGCCAAAAATTTGAATGTCGCGGCCTCGACCCAAAATCAGGCGCTCTCCGCTATAGTCTTTCTGTATTCGCACATTTTAGGTCAGCCGCTCCAACACCTCGACAAACTCAAAAGAGCCAAAAAGCCAAAGCGATTGCCGGTGGTGCTTACCGAAAAGGAAGCATTGGCAATTATAAAATCAATGAGTGGCGTTCTGAAACTGGTCGTAAGCCTTCTCTATGGTTCGGGTCTTAGAATTTCAGAGGCGCTAAGGCTGCGTGTGCAAGACCTGGATCTTGACTATAAACAAATGACTGTTAGGAATGGGAAGGGGCTGCGAGACAGGATTACTATGATTCCCGAATCACGTATCGATTATATCGCACATCACATCCAGAAAGTCAAAAATCTGCACAATCTTGATCTCCAAAAAGGGTTTGGCGAAACCATTCTTCCAAAGGCATTGGCCCGCAAGTATCCCAATACATCAAAAAAGCTCCGGTGGCAGTACCTGTTTCCATCAAAAAAACGATCAATTGACCGTCGGACCGGAACTCACCATCGATATCATATATCGCCTCGAAATATCAGAAGGGCGGTGCGAAGAGCATCAAATGAACACCACATTCAAAAACATGTCACGCCACATACGTTCAGGCACTCGTTTGCCACACATTTGCTGAAAAACGGCTACGACATCCGCACCGTCCAGGAGCTGCTTGGCCACAAGAGTGTAAAAACAACGATGATCTACACGCATGTTCTGAATCGGGGAGGTAAAGGCGTAAAAAGTCCGTTGGATCAGGGATGATTGAAGTACGTAAAACGATCAATTTCAAAAATTGAAGATTTAATATAAATGGTACAACCACCCTTGGAGGCTGTCCAAAAAGTAAACCAATAAACAATCCAGCTTAAATAATTTAGACATTTGATCCCTCTCTATTAAATAGAGAGGGATATAGGGTGAGTCTGGAGTGTAAGCCTAAATTATTTAAGCGATGCTCGATGAATTGTACCTTTTTGGACAGCCTCAATTTTTGAAATCGATTAAAAAAGTATATTAATGCGCTGATTTCTAACAGGGCAGGGCGTCAAAAGTCCGCTGATTTTTGATTCATGTTCCGAAGTACAGATCCTGAATAAATCCAAAGGCCTTTGAACTTATACCGCATCAATCATAGCTAATTTATGTTGTAGGTTAGTATCTCGGATTATTACCAATTCATTCAAATTTGCGAGACGTTTGCAGCTGATGAGCAGCCGCCGAAAGTTGACCAGCAACTGTGGCTGGTCAACTGGTTAGAGAAACAGATGTTTTTGAGCTCTCTGATTCGGTTTCGGATGGCTTCATCCCATTGAGTGTAAACGTTAAAATAGGTTTCAACCGAATTTTATTATTATCGGGCAGAATGCTCACAATATGGCGCAGGTTCAGCCATTTTCCAGTGCTTTTAAAAATTGGCGATGCACTGCTGTGGTGCCGGTTTTCCGACAGATGGGTGAATTCTATAGAATAGTGGTGTTTTTCTTGACACCTTACAAAACGCGGACGATCTGCATCACCCCCTTTTCGGTACGTTCTATGAGAGCCGCATTGCCGGTAACGCCCGGCACAAAGCACCCATCTGAGAATCCCAACATACCATCGGTTAAAATGGCCTTTGCCCAAACGCTGAATAGCGACAACAATCTGGCCGCTGATGCGAGCTATGGCTTATGTTTGCGTTTGAGTATATGTAGCAGTGCGTAGGCCCGTCGGAGCTGATCCGCTCGGCAGAAATGTAAACCATTACTTTCGAATTTTTTCTCAGTGACATGCAGTAGGTTTAGAACTCATATTGATAACTCGTGGATTCGGTCTGGTCGTTCACTGAACTATTCGGGCTCGTTGAATTTATTCAATTAATAGTGTGGATTAGAAAATGGTTTTTAATTTTCAACTGGGAGGCCCTAAGTAAATATATTTTCTACTTTATTCAATAAATCTGAGTTTCTGAATGGTTTCACCATGTAGTCGTTTGCTCCCATTTCCAACCCTTTCTCCATGTCTGCCTCTCTCGATTTTGCTGATAAAAACATAAAGTAGATCTCGTCGGCAAGTCCGGTTGTTATCAGTTTTTCCAGAAGCTGAAAGCCATCCATCACCGGCATCATTACATCGCAAATGACCAGGGCTGGTTTTTCATCTGAAATTTTTTCAAATCCCTCCGCGCCATTTACGGCGGTGTCTATATTGTATCCGGAAATTATCAGCAGGTCTGTGATCGATTCTCTTACAAATTCATCATCTTCAACCAGTAATATCTTTTTTTCAGTTGTCATGATACCGTTGGTCAATTCTGTCTGTTAATAGGCAGGGTTACACTAACTGTTGTACCATATCCCACCTTAGATTTGAGATCAATATCCCCATTCATCCGCTCTACTAATTTTTTTACGATTGGAAGCCCGAGCCCGGTTCCTTTGATATCCTGTGTATTTGTACCCCGGACGAAGGATTCAAAAACAATCTCGCGATCTTTTTCCGGAATACCGATGCCAAAATCCTGGCAGGAAAGCGTGAATTCAGTTTCTGTTATAGAGTAGTTCAGAATAATCTTATCTGGTGCTGAAGAGTACTTCCCGGAGTTTTCCAGCAGGTTTCTGAGTATCAGTTCTGTCATATTCTGATCCAGGTACAGATTATCCATCTCCGTTTTGGATTCTATAACTATCTCCCGGTCTTTCAGTGTTGTTACTCTGAGAACTTTAATAAGCCCCTGGATCAGTCCAGAAAAGCTAAACTCCTGGTGATCGAATCGTGTATTATTCGACTCCAGCTTCCCTAACGTAAGTACATCCTGTATCAAACTATCCATCTTTTGAGCAGAGCTGTAGATGCGAAGCAGTCTCTTTTCAAGGTCCTTCCCTTTGAAGCGTTCGCCGTACTGCATGAGTAACTCAGCTGTAGAGTATATGCTGGTCAGCGGCGTTCTGAACTCATGAGAGACCATAGAAACCAGGTTTTTATTGAGCTCATTGTAATTTCGCTCGGTTTCCAGCGCCGTTCTCAGCTTTTGCTCTACATTTTTCTTGTCGGTTATATCCCTGTACTGCCAGGCGCTGCCAAGGTATTCTCCGTCGTACCAAATAGGTATAAAATCGCGTTCAAACACTCGTCCGTCTACCGTCTTCCACTCTTCATTTAAAGAGGGTTTACTTCTTTCGAAAACCTGGTTGGTTTGAATCGTAAATGTCTCCGGTTCGGCAAACATCTGGCTGGCGGGCTCAACCATAGCTCCACAATCCTGGCCTATAATATCTTCGGAAGAAAACTGATTTCCGAACAGCTCACAAAACATCTGATTGGTGTGCATGATAACGCGATCCGGCGTTTCAATCAAAATACCAGAGTTAATATTGTCGATAAGCGTTCTGAGAAGCGTGGACATGTTCCTAAACGCATTTTCAGTACTTCTTTTGTCTGTAATGTCGCGCAGAATTGTCTGAACGCATGATTCTCTTTTGGTATGAATAGCCGTGGAATTGGCTTCAATGATGCGTTCATTCCCTTTTAGAGTTTTAATTGTGTATTCAATCGGCTCCGCAACACCCTCACGAGCCAGCAATTCATGTTGTGCTGCGACTTTGTTTTTTTCTTCGTCGCAAACAAATTTATAAAGATCAGAATCATACATCTGCTCCATACTGTCAGCCTCAAATAGTCGGAGACCGGCAGGGTTCAGGTATGTTATCTGTCCGTTTTTAGTAATTTTAAGAGCATCAGGCAGGTCTGTGATCAGTTGTTGCCATCGCTCTTCGCTCTCCCTGAGACTATTTTCCGCCTCTATTCTCCGTTGTTTTTCGAGTGCAACACGAATCTGGGCGGCAGACAAGCTGGCAATTGTCGTGAAAATATCCAGATGATATCGATAATAGAACTCTTTTTCAGTATGTTCCGAGTCGATGACTCCTAAAACAGTCCCATTATCTATAATGGGTACGGCAAGCTCAGACACACCCGGATAGTTGCCGTACACATATTCCTCAAATTCAGAGCAATCTTCAACCAGCACAGGTTCCCCGGTCTCCGCTGCTTTACCCACCACTCCCTTCCCGACCGCGAGTTCGGGCATGTTTTTGGCGTTTGTATTTTTTTCACCAGTAGCAGCAATTTGATGCAGTTTTCCGGTTTTATCATTAAGGATGTATATACCAAAGTGATCCACACCGGTCAGATGGGTTACTTTCTCCGTAATTTCCCAGGCAATCTCTTCCAGCGTGGTTTTGCCCAGCAGGTTTCGGGCTAAACCATTAATTGCACGCAAAACCGTGTCAGTATTGCTCTGGCCGCTAACATCACGCGCAAAAAAATTTATGAGATGGTGTTCACCAAATTTCGAGGGTATAATCGTAAATTCGGCTGGAAATACTTCGCCACAGTTTCGGCGTGATTTGATTTTTATCTGATGGCTTAATGCAAGACCCGGCCTTTGCCTCAGTTTTTCTCCGATTTTTGAAATGTGGCTATCCCAGTAGTTTTGCGGAATGATGGTATCTCTCAGGTGTTTTCCTGTTACCTGTTCTCGCTTCCAGCCAAACATTAGCTCCGCCTGGCGATTCCACTCCTTAATGTACCCCTCTGGATCCGCTACCACCGCGGCAAGGGACTTTCCCGGATTTACTTCTTGCATACTTACATTAAACGGCTCCAAACTGTTCGCCTCCATTTAAGCCATTTGGATTTCGATATTCGAGATCTCAATTGGGTTGCATTTTTATATTTTTACCAAAGTTTTTTGCCGTCTGTTGAAACCAGGTTGCTTTGGCAAGTAAAGATTCAATAGTAAAATTTTCCGCTAAAAAAAGCATTTAATACAAATTCATCGGCAAAAACCAGTAATCCCTTAAGGTTATACCAAACAATTGGTTCGCACCTTGGCCATGGCAACATTTACACCTTAAAAGTGATTGTATATCTGACGTCTTCCTCAGACATACTTTCATACTCGATACTCCCCTGCAACTGCCCGATAAACACCGATATCAAAAGTGCATCTGAATCATCAGACGGTTCGTTAAAATCTTTTGGAGCCAAATTCTTCGTTCTGAACCATAGTTCAACCTGGTCCTGGGATTTAGCTGAACTTATATCAATCCGTGAGGCACTTTCCGGTGAAGCATCTTTTGTCAGGTAGGAGAGCATCTCATAAATCAAAAGCCCGAACGGGATTGCATGGGCAATATTGAGTTCATATTCATCAATAGTTTCAGACAAAGTAACAACTTTAGTGTCCAATAAATTATTGATAATACTTACGATCATTTTTTGAGACGAAACCATTGTGAGCATGTCATGAGAGTACGCCTCTTCATGAACTGAGGCCATTGCAAACACACGGTCTTTAATTTTTTCAACATACTCTTGCCCTTTTTTGGGGTCTCCGAGTTCAAAAAATGCCGCTATCGTCGCCATATTATTTTTAACGCGGTCATGCAGTTCCATGAGGATACTTTCTTTTTCTCTGTCGGCGACCGAAAGCTTGTCATTCACTATCTTTTCCAGTTCGCCCTTTATCTTTCTGCGCCTGTGCTTAAATTTTTTAAGCTGTATATCAATAGCATCCAAGAGCTCGGTATGGGTGAATGGTTTCGTGAGGTAATCGTCAGCCCCAAGCTTCATTCCGTTTCTAAAGTCATCCCTGTTAGTCAGTGCAGTAAGGAAAATGAATGGGATTTCCCTGGCATTCTCTAATTTTCTGTATTCTGAAAGTAATGTATGTCCATTCATTTCCGGCATCATCACATCACTGATTACAATATCCGGATTAAAGGAGGCGATATTCCGGAGTGCCTGCCTGCCGTTCTCATTACCGCTCACATCATATCCTTCGAGAGTCAAAAAATCGGTTATGCTATCTCTTATCGACGGATCATCCTCAACAACCATTACACGCGTTACGTCCTTACACATTATAAAAATTAACTATTTTATCGTTTTATAGGTAGTAATACCTTGAATATAGAGCCTTTATTCTTGTTAGACTCGACCTCAACCGAGCCGTTCATAGCTTCAACCGATCCTTTAACAATTGGGAGCCCAAGTCCCGTGCCTTCAATATCTACGACTTCCCGGGCTCTGAAGAACGGTTCAAATATCCGTTTCTGGTAACTATGATCAATTCCGATACCCTCATCTTCAACCGTTAAGATCATATTGTTGTCGCTTTCAGAAAGCGATAGTTTAACAGTGCTTTCTGCAGACGAATATTTTCCGGCATTGCTTAGTAAATTATTCAAAATGTGAGAAAGCAGACGCTGGTCCGAAAGAATAGTCTCTTTTTGAAGATCGAGAGAAATATCTACTTTCCGATGCTTCAGGCTTCCGGTTTTCTGATTTTCCACGATTGAATGAATAAGCGCATAAATATCCACTTTTGAATATTCCGCATACATTTTTCCGGCATTTGCTTTGCCCATCAGCAGTACTTCTTCGATGAGCTCAATGATACGATTCGAAGCACCCATCATTCTGCTATTAATCTGTTTCTTTTTCTTCTCATTTAGCCGGGCAGAGTGTGTCTCAATCAAGTCTATACTTGATACAATGGTTGTAATGGGCGTGCGTATCTCATGCGAAATCATCGCAATAAATCTGTTCTTCAGCTCATTAAGTTCTTTTTCTGCCTCCAGGGTTTTTTCAAGATTTTTTTGAGCTACCCGTTCAGAGGTGGTGTCATTCAGAACACCCGTATAGCGGATTATTTCACCCTCTTCATTATATACCGGAAACCGTTTATTTGATATAAATCGTGTGTTCCCGGTATCAGGATCCAAATAGCGGACCTCCGTAAAATCAGTTTCCAGGTTCTGTCCAAACTCCAGCTTGGAAAGGTCGTCTTTATGAACGTGTTGTCTGAATTCATTCGGGTCTTGCATGACATTGTCGATGGGAATTCCGAAAATCCTCTCAAATGCCTTATTCATAAATAACAGATTTTGATCCGGATCGGTGATGTAAAATACCTCATCGATGGTATTCGCGATCTGGTTGAACATATTTTGGCTTTCCATCAGCTCCTGCTTGGTCCGGATTCGCTCGTATGCAAGACCAATATTTGAGGCCAGCGAGGTAAGCACTCCAACTTCCGTATCAGACCACTTATATTCGCTTCTACAGTTATCAAAGCCCACAAATCCCCAGAATTTGTCTTTAATAAGAATAGGTACAACCAAGATTGAAACAATATTCTGCGGCTCCAATATTTCCCGCTCTCCCTTTGGAAATTGTTTTACCAAGCCGTTTATAGCCTTTCCTTCAAGCATGTACTCAACCCATCGTGGCGTTATATCAGACAAAGGAAAATTCTGCAAATCTTCATTATCAATCTGCGGTGTGATGGAGTCTTTAGCCCACTCAATACGCTGATTACATAAGTATTTACCTGTTGATTCTTCGATATAATTCTCAAAAACGTAAACCCGATCCACTGCGGTTGCACGCCCTATAATATCCAGTGCATTATATACCCCCTCATCAATGCTGTCATCAGAAAGAAGGGTATGATTCACCCGGGCGGTAGCGCTTAGCAATTCATCTCTTTTTCGCAGTCCTATTAGTAGTTCTTTCTGTTTATTCAGCTTCTCCAAAAACAGGTAAAGGCCCTTAAACAGTCCATTTTGATATAAGTTGATGGTTTCAGAATGCAGGCTGAATTGTGTGCCATCCTCTTTAATAAAAACCAGCTCACCTGAATTGACCTGGCTTTTGAATATCTCAAGTAAGCGGTCGCTATTGGCATGATACTGAGGCCCGAATATCGTCTGGGCGCTTGATCCGATTACGGTTTTCTCTCTATTCAGAAGTTCGAGTGCCCTGTCGTTGGTATCGGTCACAAACAGGTGGTCAAGCATATCTTGTAGTGCGTTATCCGACTCTGCCAGATCATCGGCATCCACTGGTCTTCCAGTTTCCATCACTACAAAACCTTTGTAGGGATGATTTTGAAAGAACTCAGATAAAGTATGTGTTGGCATATCGCAGATGTTTGTTTAAATCGAAGTTCGGGATAATTTTATGCGTAAACCTGCCAAAGATGTGTGATACTCTGCCAAAGGGCTTTCTGCCTGGATAACAGCGGAACCGATTTGGCCGGAAACCCAATTTGTGCCAATACAAGCATCATTTGCCAAACCGTTTTTGATACGCCTTGGCAAAGTGCCTTGGACTCCTGTAACCAACTTCATAGGCTACTTCTGCTTTGGACATAGCTGTATCCCTTTTCAGAAGCTGATGTGCTCTTTGCAATCGCACCTCTCGTATGTATCTGGCCACGGGCATTCCCAAAAGTTCTTTTACTTTTCTGTACAAATTCCGCTCGCTCATATTCATTCGATCAGCCAGCTCAGTAACCCTGAAGCTGGTCGATCCCATTTTTTCCAGAACCTCATTGTATAAATTGTTCAAAAATATTTTATCGTCGTCGCAGGCATCATCTTTAAGTGACGAATTAAACATTTTTTGCCAGTTCAGATGCATGATATTCTCTTGATGGATTAGAATATTCCGGACTTTTAATAACAGTTCATGGCTGTTAAAAGGCTTTACTTGATAGTCTACGGCTCCCAGCTCCAAACCCTGAAGTTTATCTTTATCCCGAGATTTTGCCGTTAGTATAATAATTGGAATGTGAGCCAGCTGCAGATCATCAAGTAGGGCTTCCACCATCTCAAACCCATCCATCTCTGGCATTATCACATCTGTTATTATTATATCAGGGTCATGTTCTGAGGCCTTGGCCAGTCCGTCACACCCGTTAACTGCCTGAATGAAATGATAACCATTGAGCTCAATGAGATCGCGTAATGAATCGCGCACATTGGCATCGTCATCAACTAAAAGAACTGTATGCCTTCTATCTGCCATCGGTAAAACAATTGGTTTACATATAGACAATACTATAAAGCAAATACTATGCCGAATAATTTACTCAATGAAAAGCTGATATCGTAATAAGTGGGCCAATTTAGATTATCTACAACATCAATGTTTCCAATTATCAATTGATTCAGCTTACATTGCCGCTGTGATAAAGAAATATTTTCAAAAAACTACTGCTATGTCTACACTGAAATATTGGTTAAAATTGTGGGCAGGGTGACTTCCGAAGTCTGCGTGCTTGTTGTAAAAGTGAGAATTATAAAAGAGACTGAGCATTCATACAGCCAGAAAAGAC
>JAWLEH010000124.1:0-9405 GCA_041686215.1 Balneolaceae bacterium
AATCAATTCTAATCTACCAATATAGAGTTGAATGGATGTATATATTGAGCCGTTCTTTTGGCGAAAGCTAATAGAGTAAATTACGAAACTCGAATTGAGGCAAGTAAAGTACCATTTTAAAAAATTGATCTTCAGCGGAAGATTATTATGTGTCTACTGGTAGTTTTTCCAGCCTTGTAAAAAACATACAGATGATATTATGTGCAGTGTTTGACAATTATAAACCTGAATTGACCTCTTATAAACTTTACCGGTTAAACTTTTTTTTATACATTGAAACTTAATTTCAAAGATTCAAAAAATTGTTCTTTATTAGAGGAGCTTTTATAATAAACACATTAAAAAATGGGCAACAATGAGTTGCAGATGCACAAACGCTAAGAAGGTCGTAATTACGACACTAATACTTATACTGATATCATTGGGATGCAGTAGCTCTCAGTCTGAAAATGATCAAAAAACTATTATCCTTGCCCATGCCATGCATCTGACCCACCCGGTTACTATAGCGATGGACCGGATGGCTGAGCTCGTTGAGGAGAAATCAGACGGAAAGCTAAAAATCGAGATATATCCTACCGGTCAGCTTGGGGGAGAAAGGGAACTTCTTGAATTAGTACAAATCGGCACAATTGGTATCACCAAAATTTCCGGAGCAGTTTTGGAAAATATTGTCCCCCCGGTGCAGGCGCTGAGTTTGCCTTATCTTTTTCGTGATGACGATCATTTTGAAAAGGTGTTATGGGGAGACGTCGGACGCGATATATTGCTTGAAGGTGAAAAATATAGCTTGCGTGGAATTGCCTACTACGACGCTGGTATGAGAAGCTTTTATTCAGTCGATAAACCCATTAATACCCCAAATGATTTAGCAGGCATGAAGATAAGGGTACAACCAAGTGTAATGGCTATAAATTTAATTCGCGCTTATGGCGGATCAGCTACCCCTCTTGCTTATGGCGAACTTTATACGGCTTTTCAGGGAGGTATCGTGGATGGTGCGGAAAATAATCCACCCAGTTTTTATACATCACGGCACTACGAAGTTACCGGCTACTACAGTCTGAATGAGCATACAGGTGTACCGGATGTACTAGTCATCGGTACTAAAGTCTGGGATAACCTCTCTGAACAGGAACGAACATGGCTTATGGAGGCTGTGAATGCATCTGTCGATTTTCAACGTGAGTTATGGAAAGAATCGGAAGAAGAGTCACTCCGTATCGTCCAGGAAGCAGGCGTTGAAGTCATATATCCAGACAAAGAACCTTTTCGGGAAAGGGTAAAACCTATTTATGATAACATCAGGGAACGTGATCCTGAAATCTATCAATGGGTTGAACGTATTCAGCAGGTTCAATAATAATAACTGTAAAACCAATTAATTGTGAGAAAACTGATTGATTCAATCACAAGAAATCTGCTTGTTTTTTTAATGGGGATGCTGGTTATCGTTGTTGTATGGCAGGTATTTTCCCGCTACATCCTTAATGCTCCAAGTACCTTTACAGACGAACTTGCCCGTTTCCTTCTGATCTGGGTCAGTCTGTTGGGTGCTGCGTTTTATTCAGGAAAGAATCTGCATATAGCAATTAATGTTTTACCCTCCAGGCTCAGCCCTCCCAACAGAAAAAAACTCAATATTCTAATACATCTGATTGTCATCAGTTTTGTTCTTTTCGTGTTTGTGATTGGTGGGGGTATGCTCGTTTATTACACATATACCTACTTACAGCTTACCCCAACATTACAGATTCCTATGGCATTTATCTACGCAATAGGGCCGATAAGCGGATTGCTAATTATTTTCTATAAAATAGCAGATATTGCTGATCTTCTCCGCACTGATCCGGAACAGGTCGATGGAGATAATCAGTTTGAACAGGAAAACTTCACAGGATCAATTTAAACAGGACCAAATGGGATTAACTGAGATACTTGTACTTGTTTTAAGTTTTCTAATTTTACTGGCAATCGGTGTTCCTGTTGCGTGGACTTTAGGTATTGCAAGCCTGCTAACGATATTATTTTCATTAGAGTCAATGACTGCATTTATGACAATGGCTCAGCAGGTAATGACCAGCCTTGACAGTTTTACATTGCTGGCGATACCATTTTTTATATTGGCCGGTCAACTAATGAATAAGGGTGGAATTGCAACACGCCTGATTGATTTTGCCAAAAACTTAGTAGGTTCCCTTCCCGGAGGACTCGCCCATATTAATGTTGTGGCTGCAATGCTTTTCGGAGCTATTGCGGGATCTTCTGTGGCTGCAGCTTCAGCTATTGGAAGTATTTTAGGACCCCGCATGGAAAAAGAAGGCTATACAAAAGAATTTGGTGCGGCAATTAATATCTCGTCGTCCACTATGGGTTTAATTATTCCACCTTCGAATATCTTGATTGTGTATTCACTTGCAAGTGGAGGAACATCTATTGCGGCCCTTTTTATCGCAGGGTACATTCCGGGCATCCTCACCGGTCTGATTCTGATGGGAGTGGCCGCAGTTTGGGCGATACGAAAAGACTTTCCGGTGGGAGAAAGAACCGCTTTAAAGCCTCTTATCAAATCTTTCCTAAAAGCTCTTCCCAGTTTACTTCTTTTAGTTATTGTAATCGGAGGCATTGTTATCGGAATCTTTACTGCAACAGAAGCTGCGGCTATTGCGGTTGTCTATACGCTGGGTCTTGCTTTTTTCTATAAAGAGATCCGTTTTAAAGATTTACCAAAGGTCATGATGGGATCCGTACAAACCACCTCCATTGTAATGATCCTCATCGCAACTTCAATTAGTATGAGTTGGGTGATGTCGTTTGGGCATCTGCCTCAATACATCAGTGAAACACTACTGGCGCTCAGTGATAATAAAATTGTAATCCTTTTGATTATTAACCTGATCCTGCTATTTGTGGGGATGTTTATGGACATAACGCCGGCAGTGCTCATCTTCACACCTATCTTTCTGCCTGTGGTGGTTGAACTCGGAATTGATCCGGTTCATTTCGGTATCATAATGATTATGAATCTTTGCATCGGTATTTGTACACCGCCTGTTGGAACACTGCTCTTTGTGGGTGTAAGCGTGGCAGGAACCACCATTGAAAAAGTGATAAAGCCGTTGCTACCTCTATTTATTGCGATGCTGCTAACACTGATCCTGGTAACTTTTTGGGAAGATTTGAGTCTTGCACTTCCACGGCTGTTTGATTTAATGTAGCATGACTCTAAACCGTAATCTTTAGTCAAGCTTTTTTTAAGTATTCTTATATAAAAAGTCAGGCCCTGCCGGAATCATTATGGATAGGCGGCAAAATGTATGTACGGTCGATTCAGCTATGTTACATGTGGTCACTTATCAAACTCAATGCTGTTGCAGATCCTTTGATTACCTCCCTTTGGGGCCACTCTCCCCGGAAACCACGGGTCGCGTGTTCAGGTCAGGGTGACACGCTCATTGGGTGACGCATGGGCGGCGTGTTTACGAGATAGATGTTCATTTCTGCTATTTGATCACGCCCCCTTTTAATCCTCCTAAGTCGACGTCATTCTGGCTGCCACTTGGGGGATCAAAACAGTGCCTTTCCGTTTTGATCAGAATCTGTTAAAGCAGATTGTCTCACACTTTCAACCGTAATCAATAACTGTGCTTACCATCTGAATGAGTCAATTGATGTAATAAGATTATATGATAAAATGTACCTACAGAATTATTTTAGTTACCCACAATGTTTCCGGTAAAACCAAAAATTAAGAACGTATATTCTACATAGCGTTCCGAATGGTAGTTTTTGAACTGTTCCGGGTTGAGCGGTTTATTACGTCTCCACCACCCACAGACCCGTGCGGGCAAGAAAAATACCCTATATTTTACCTCACCCCTGAATCAATACCCACACCAGTACACGAAGCGGAACAGACACGGCATTTTTAAGAAAAAAGACTAAAAACCTGAATATCAGTTAAAGCGATCTTGTCATTCGAGCAGGCTTCAGAGTAGAAAAATGACACGTCCATTCCCCCTTTAAATCAACGCCTCCACCCTCTTTTTAACATACTCCAGATGTGTTCGCGTATACCGGTCATTCACACCGTTGATTGCCCGCTCTACATCGCTGTGCAGTACACGAAGCTGTTCCAGCACCAGCGGCCGAATGTCAGACTGCTGGATGTGGAAATCGGTCCTTAAATTTTCCATGCCCACATCCGGACGGTAGTCTCCGGGCGGGGTTCCCGCTTCGGCAGATGCTTCATTTAAAAGATAATCCATCCGGTCGAGGTAAGCACGCTGCAGGTTTCGGCGATAGGGATCCACACGCTCACTTCCGTTCAGCTCTTTCCAGATGCTGCCGCGGAGATCATCCAGCATTTCGGCAGGTCCGTAGGCGTCCTCTCCAAGCATGGCGTGCTGTTCAACAAGCCGCTCAAGGCGGTGCGGGGCCAGCAGCGCGTTCAGTCCCGTGGTTTGATACCATCTCACACGTTCAACGGTGCCCACATACTCGAATGTTCTCAGCAGTTGTCGATCCAGCAGCCATTCCGGAGTGGCAAACAGGTGCTCATCCAGAAACTCCATCGATCGCTTTTGTTCATCTTTAGAAATCTCTGTGTAAACCGGCCCGGGCTGACCAAACATCTTGTGCTCTTCCCGTGATCCGCCAATGGCCGTAATCACCCTTTCGGTCATCCGCCCCCAGTGAACAAACATTTGCATGTAACGCATTTTAATCTCATCATAACTTTCACCCTCTACGCCCATCCAGTCCATCAGATTTGGCACCACCTGATGAAGGTTTTTCATCCCAAGTTCGCTCGCCCGCACCCAGTCATCGCCAATCGATTCGGTCGTTTGTGTGGGATCAAAATCACCTCGTCCGTAACCAAACTGCATGGCAGGATCATCAGCTCGTTCCAGTATCCACTCGTTTAGCAGCTCACGTTCCTCCTCGGCTGTATCAAACTGCGGCAGGTAAGAATACGCCCATTTTACCGACCAGATATCATATTCACCCACATTCCGGTGAACCTTCACATCACCATCCTCTGGCTGAGCCACATAGTTGAACCGTGTCCTGCCCACAACAGATGAAGAGTTGCCGTATTCATTTGTAAAATCAGGGTCCCGCAAATCGTCAATGGAATAAGCGGTGTTTCCCCGCTGGTTATGGGGATACCCAAGTGCGTGCGCCAGCTCATGGGAGATCACATATTGCAGGTATCGCCCCATCTCTTCGGTTGATAAATGCGGTTTCTGAATCTCGGGGTTTCTCGGCCCGGTCTGACTCATTGACCACCAGTGCAATCTTTTCTGAACATTGTGATACATATTCATGTGAGCTCTTATGGTCTCTCCTGATCTCGGATCAATAACGTCGGGTCCCGCATTGGCAGAATGAACCGGGTTTGCGCCATAGCGGATCACCGAATAACGTGCGTCCAGAAGGCTGAAATCTGCGTCATTCTCCGGAGCCATTTCGGCGCGAATCGCATTTTTAAAACCCGCCTCCTCAAAAGCAACATTCCACTCCTCAATTCCTTCAATAAAATAAGGCCTCCACTGCTCCGGCGTTGCGGGATCGATGTAAAAAACAATCGGTTTTTTCGGCTCTACCAGTTCACCGCTCAGGTAGGCCTCTTCATCAGATGGTTCCAGGCGAAAGCGGGTCACGTATCGTTTTGTTTTGCTGTACTGCGCATCATCACCGTAATCGGTTTGAGAGATGCTGATCATCGCCACCCTCTCATCATACAAACGCGGACGCATAGGTTTTTCGGGCAGCAGTATCATACTATGGTTCACCTCCAGCGACAGTGAACCCGTCCGGTTCTGAGACGGGGGATTGTCTGCCTGGTACGTCAAAACAGTTCTTACCTCGATGTTCTCCTGAAAACTTTTTACAAACTCCATATAGGAACGGTCGCGATCGAGGCCCCGAACAGAATATTGTTCCCTGTGTCGGTTCTGGATCCCAAAAATCCTGGAGTCGCTCAGGTATAGATCGCTCACGTCAATCGTATAACGACCATCGCGCTCTTCCACAATTTCAAAGGATTCAATGATCGTCGGAAAATTGGAGTTTTGTACTGCCCGGTAGATCGGCAGATTTTCATCCGCAGTGTTGCTGTAGGTTATTCCCCGCAAAAGAATTTTCTCCCCGCGACGCTCCCACTGAACCACCTGCTGCCCTGCCAGGCGATCACCACCCCACCCAAGACCTTCCGCCGTTTTCGCAATACGGCTCATAATAGCCATATCCCGTCCAAGAATAGAATCCGATATCTCAAATAATATTTTTCCACCGGTTTGATGGACAGTAAAAAGACCTTCATCTACTTCTGTACTGGAAAGGTCAGCGGAATGGTCTGTGGTATTTGTGGCTGTTTCGGAGGTTTGACAGGCTGTGGCGAATAATGACAAATGTAAACCAAAAAAGAGAA
This sequence comes from Balneolaceae bacterium, assembly GCA_041686215.1. GTDB lineage: Bacteria > Bacteroidota > Rhodothermia > Balneolales > Balneolaceae > SW132. The sequence goes on from JAWLEH010000124.1 coordinate 6,437, forward strand.
GCAAAATAATAGTAGACGGTCGTTGCATACAGATCTGAATTTAGATTAAAATCAATCCTCATAAATATGAAGAAGCATTTGCATCCGCAACAGGTGAACCATCTTATTCGCCATGACTAAAGCAGTAGCTGCTTATCCAGACTTATTTCATCATTTACTGACAGCAAAGAAAAATTCCTTACCTATGCTGCGTTCCAGCTCCCGGACTACTAAATCCATCAATCGTCCACTGTTTTGTACAATCAATTCATCTTTATGTTTATTGAAATTGATTTTAACGAACCGTTTTTCAGCAGTCATCTGGTTTCTAAACGAGGATTAAATGAAGCCCTCCCGTACATCAATCAGGTACACATCAACTGAGCGTTCAACTTTTACATGGTTTCCCGGTACAAACAGCATGGGGATCAATCCGGCGTAAGTACGTGCAAGGGTGATTGTAAATGTTCCCGGAAAGGCCTGTGCCACGCACAGAAACCTCCCCGCTTCACATCAACATGCGAGGCAACAAAAACTTATTTATATATTTGTTATTGTTTAACTTATATAGTTTTTCCATTCAGGAAACCATCTCTGAGACTGTCCGTTAGAATGAGTGTAAACTAACTTCCACCAAACGGGTACAGCCATGAAAAAAACGTTTAAATTCCTGCTCTCTGTTGTCACACTTTTTTTATTACTCACCGGTTGCGGCGAGCGTGGCCCTGTGGGCCCCGAAGGCCCCCGCGGACCTCAGGGGCCGGCCGGACCAGAAATTCTTCCTGTCTCTTTTGAATTTGAAGCCGATCTGCTGCAATCCAACGGATTTGAATTCTTTCAGGATATCCCAGCCGACATTGAAGTATTTGAATCCGATGTAATGCTTGCCTACGTTTTAGAAGATTACATTGAAGAAGATGACCTCGAGGTCTGGCGAAAACTCCCGTTAACCGAGTTTAACAGCAGCGGCACCACCATTCTCGACTTTGATTATACAGCTGCAGATATTCGGGTTTTCCAACACGCAAACTACGACCTCGGGGCAGCCGACCAATACGAGGAACTGTTGATCCGGGCCGTTCACGTACCCGCTGAAATGCTGACTACGATGAAATTAAACAAGCTAACCGATGCAGAAACCTATACTGAAATGGAATCCGTAGTTGGAGGAAAAATTGAAGCTGTGAAGCTCCACGAGCAGAGGTTCCGAACTCCCGCTAAGTTCGGTAGTCAGGAATAGTTATTTGACAGAATTAAAATCGAACAAGATTCTGTAATTCGGTATTTTATGGCGAAACATTAAACATTCAACCCATAATTACCAGATGAAAATATCTATTCAGCGACTCAATGATGCCGTTCACATGGAAGCTAAAAATGAGGACGGTGTTACCCTGCAGATGGATGGAACCGGTGAGATTGGCGGCATATTTGGGGGATTTCGGCCTATGCAGATGCTGCTTGCAGCCGCAGGCGGATGCTCTGCAATTGATGTTGTGGGCATCCTCAAAAAACAGGGGCAAAATCCAGATGATCTGAAAATTGAAGTGAGCGGTGAACGTGTAAACGTCAAACAATATTCTGAGTTTAAAACCATACACATGCACTTTATTCTGAAAGGTGCCCACCTGGAAGAAAAGAAAGTTGCTCGCGCAATCGACCTGTCACTGAACAAATACTGCTCCGTCTCTAAAACGCTTGAAAAAACGGCGGAAATTACAAGTAGTTATGAGGTTACTTGAGTCTTGAGTAGCAAGTCATCAGTCGTGAGATTCTCCTCCTCGGAGTGGAAAGTGAGTGCCAAAGGCGAAGCAGGCTGCCATGAGCGAGGGGTGGGTTTGAATGGAGGTAGAGTTTGATATTTAGATCCATATTTACTTCAATTCTAAGATCAACACCTCCCGTCCACCCTCCTCAAAGAGGGATTTTTTTCATCCCAAACAAAAATATTCCCCAATGCCCAATAAAAAGAATCATTTCGAAACAGATGCCATCCGTATTCAAACACCCACCACCGGGGAACGGGAGCATTCTACACCACTTTACATGACCTCGAGCTTTACGTTCGAGTCAGCCGAGCATGCCCGCGCGATGTTTGCCAGGGAGATTGAGGGGAATGTGTACAGCCGCTATTCCAATCCAAATACAGATGAGTTTATTGCCAAAATGTGCAGATTGGAGGGGGCTGATGCTGGTGTGGCAACATCTTCAGGGATGGCAGGAGTTTTCGGGTGCCTGGCTGGATTGCTCGGTCAGGGCGATCACGTGCTGGCATCGCGATCGCTTTTTGGGTCCTCCCACCAGATCCTGAGCCAGATTCTGCCGCGATGGGGAATCAGCTTTACCTATGCAGATGTCGGTGGAACGGATACCTGGGAGGAGCTCATCAAACCGAACACAAAAATGCTCTTCCTGGAAACGCCCTCCAACCCGGGGCTGGATTTGATCGACCTGGAGTGGGCCGGGAAACTGGCAAAAGCACACGATCTGATTTTTGTCGTCGATAACTGCTTTGCCACGCCCTACCTGCAGCGGCCGATTGAGTTTGGGGCCGACCTGGTTCAGCACTCGGCTACCAAGTTTATCGACGGACAGGGTCGTGCCATTGGCGGAGTGATTGTGGGCAGTGAGAATTACATGGAGGAGATCCAGTTTTTTACCCGGCACACCGGTCCTGCCCTCTCACCATTTAATGCCTGGCTTTTCAGCAAAAGCCTGGAGACGCTGCCGGTGCGAATGGAAAGACACTGCGATAACGCCGAAGCCCTGGCCGATTTTCTGGGCGATCACAAAAACGTGAATTTTGTCAAGTACCCTTTTCATAGAGATCACCCGCAGTTTAAGCTGGCAAGGAAACAGATGGATCGAGGGGGCGGAGTCGTCTGTTTTGAAATAAAAGGCGGGTTTGAGAAAGCCAAAGCGTTTATTGACAAAACCGGTATGCTTTCCCGCTCGGCCAACCTGGGAGATACCCGAACGATTGTGACCCA